>NZ_RAWD01000581.1:0-2549 GCF_003612065.1 Corallococcus sp. CA047B | reverse complement strand
GCCCTACCCCACCCGCCCGGCCCACCTGCCGGAGAGCGCGGAGTTGCGCGAGGACCTGGACCAGTGGGCGCTCGTGTCGCTCAACGCGGACGGGGAGCGCCACGGACTCGTGCGGTTCTGGGACCGGCACGGCCTGCTGCTCTGGGAGGCCGAGTACGAGGACGGCAGGCGCCAGGGATTCTACCGCTCGCGCGCGGAGGACACCTACGCGGACTTCCGCGTCCACTTCGAGGAGGGACAGGCCCAGGCGGACTTCGCCGTGGGCGAGTGGTCGCTTCTGGATGCGCAGCGCCAGGTCGTGCTCACCCGCGACCTGGGGCTCGCTCCGGACGAGAAGGCGCTGGAGCGCTCGGAGGTGTTCTCCAACCTCGCGAGGAGCGCGGAGGGCTGGCGGGAGGTCGCGCGCAAGGCCCGCGCGGAGCGGCGCTACCGGGAGGCCCTGCTGGCCACGGCCCGCGCCTGCGCCACCGCGCTGGACGTGCAGCCGCTGGTGGAGGGGCTGGAGCAGCTCACCCTGCCCCGCACCAAACCCTCCGCCCACGCGCTGGCGGTGTCGGTGGTGGAGGAGGCGGGCCAGCTGTGGGCCCCCATGGCGGACTGCCTCATGCGCGGCGGTGAGGCCTCCACGCTGCTCCGGGCCTACGCCATCCTGTTGGACCAGACGGACCGGCCGCGCGCGGCGCTGGACTTCCTGCACGCGGCGATGCTGCTCAACCCGGAGCGCAAGGCGTACCTGTTCACCCGTGGCCTCATCCTGTTGAACCTGGGGCTCGCGGATCAGGTGCGGCAGGACGCCGAGCAATTGGCGACGGTGGAGCCGGACACGGCCCTGTTCCTGAGCACCTATGCCCGGGCGCTGTTCCCCCGGTTCGACTTCTGGCCCGCCCACGAGGCGCCGCGCTGCACCTACGACGGACTTCCCGACGGGCCCCAGCAGCCGCTGGAGTCGATCCAGCAGGTGGTGCGCAAGTACGCCACGCGGCTCCAGGCGATGCGCGCGCAATTGCTCCAGCGGTTCAAGCCCGGCGCCACGGTGTCGTGGCTGCCGCCGGACCTGTCGGCGCTCCTGGGCGCGGGGCCCGTGAAGCTGGAGCAGTTCGAGATGGAGTTCGGGGACGACACGGTGGAGATCGACGAGACGCTGGACCTGTCGCAGGGGCTGGCGGACCTGACGCTCGCCATGAGGGGCGACTGGAGCGCGCTGACGTGGCTCTTGTGGGCGTGCGGGGAGAAGACGTTCCGGATGCCGACGCGGCTCACCCCGCCCGCGGACTTCGGTCAGGGCGCGGGACAGGCGTCGCAGCGGCTGTGGCAGAGCCGGGACCGGCGGATCCGGGGCGGGGACGGCTCCAAGCCCGGTGAGGGCTTCCTGTTCGAGGGCGTGGCGCTGGGCGACCTGCACCCGAACCTCGTCACCATCGCGGAGCGGCAATACGCGGAGACGCAGGCGATGTTCTATTGGCTCAACGACTCGGACCATGTCTCGCCGTGGCAGAGCAATCTGAGGGGCAGCTAGTCATGAAGCGGATTCGTGAAAGCATCGAGGTCGCGGAGCCCCTGTGGCGGGCACTGGAGCAGATGAGCCACGACCTGGGCGTGGACCGGAATGCCCTGGTCGCGCAGGCCCTGTTCCTGCTCGCACGGCAGAACGGCTACGTCGCGCCGACGCCCGTGTTGCTCGGGGCGACGGCGGCGCTCGCGCAGGCTGTGCAAGCGGAGGCCCCGGCCACGGAGGTCCGGACCAGTGAGCCCGTGGCCCGTCCGGCGGAGGTCGCCCCTGTCGCACCGGTCCCTGCGCCCGTGAAGGAGCCGGAGACGGTGGGGGCCGCGCCCGCCGCGCCCGCCGCATCCACGGTGGCACTGGCGAAGGCCGCGACCCCGGCGGAGGCTGAGGCCGCCTTCGTGCGGAACCGGATGCAGGAAGTGCTCGCGTCCGTGGATGCGGTCGTGCTGCCGCGAGACGTGCCGGTGGCGTCTGACGACGAAGAGGACTCGGACGAAGAGCAGGCGTCGGACGAGGACGAGGCGTCCGACGACGAAGCGTCCGACGAAGAGGCATCTGACGAGGACGAAGCGTCCGACGAAGAGGCGTCCGACGAGGACGAGACGTCCGACGAGGCGTCCGACGAGGACGAGACGTCCGACGAGGCGTCTGACGAGGACGAGGCGTCCGACGAAGATGCATCCGACGAGGCGTCTGACGAAGACGAGGCGTCCGATGAGGACGAGGCGTCCGGCAGCGCCGCCGCGAACGCGTCCGACGAAGACGCAGCGGACGAAGACGAGGACGACGAACAGACTGCCGCGGAATCGGCTGACGAAGACGAGGCTGCGGACGCCGAAGACACGGACGACAAAGCCGCCGCCGCGAATTCAGACGCAGCAGAAGACGACGACGTCGCGGCGGCCATTGGAGCCGAAGCGGGCGTGGACGCCGATCTCGCCGCGGCCCTCGGCTCCGAAGCAGGCGCGAGCACCGACGACACGGACGACGCAGCGGAGGGCGAACAGGACGAGCCCCCGGCGGCACCCCGGGTCGCGAACCCGCC
>NZ_RAWD01000580.1:0-2552 GCF_003612065.1 Corallococcus sp. CA047B | reverse complement strand
GCCGGACCCCCACCCCATCCCGAGCCCGGGCCGGCCTTCCGGAAGCGTCCGGTCCCCCGAAGGGCCAGCGGGCAGGCAGGCGGACTCCCCCACGGGAGCGCCTGGAAGGCCCGCCGGGAAGCCGCTCAGGTCGTGGGCTTCGTCGAGCGGCCCTTGTGGGTCCTCGGCAGCGCATGGGAGATGAGCGACACGTAGTCCACCGCCTGCACCCGGGGGGGCGGCGGCTGGGTCCCCAGCGCGGCCAGGCGCTTGCTGAACGCGGCCAGGATGTCCGGCACGGGGCGCATCGCCTTGAGCAGCGCGTTGGGCCCCTCCATCGCCTGGGACAGCGCGATGGCCGCCTGCTGCAGCGGCAGTCCGCGCCTGAGCAGGTCCTGGAACGAGTTCGACAGCGTGATGATGTTGTGCCCCGCCGTCTGCACCATCTCCACGGCGATCTTCAGCACCTGGGGCGCCGTGAGGTGGCCGTCCGCCAGCAGCACCAGCGCCGCCTGGAAGTAGTTGAAGATGGGCACCACGCGCGGCCCGTAGGCCGTGAAGTGCGCGGGCGGCGTCAGCCGGTCCAGGTGGATGAAGATGCGCCGGACGGGGTCCGCCACCGGAATCTTCTTCCACGCCGCGTGCACCCGCGCGACGTCGTCCGGGTACACCCCGCCCGCCTCCAGCACCTGCGACAGCACGCGCTCGTCCACCCGCCCCGCGATGAGGTCCGCGTAGAGCGAATAGATGAACGCGTCGGCCTCCGCGTCGTCGCCGAAGAGCACCTCCTCGGCCTCCACCGGCGCGTGGATGCGGCTCTCCAGGATGACGGGCAGCTTGTAGCCCACCTGTCCCCGCAGGGCCCGGAAGCGCCCGCGCAAGAGGTTGCTGACGTTGTCCTTGAGGACGAACTCATCCCACTGGACGCCGTCCAGCTTGAGCTTCTCCTCCAGCACCGCGCGCATCTGCTTGGGGCTGCCGGACACGATGCACAGCCGCGAGTCCCCCTGCTCCGCCAGCTCCTTGATGAGCGCGGAGGCGCCCGGCACGGCGACCTTCTCGTGCGCCTTCTGGAACGCGGTGCGGAACAGGTCGCGCAGCGACTCGAAGTCCGTCTGGAGGTACGTCTTGTCCAGGTCCCACCGGTAGATGCGGCGCGGGGGGCGTGGGTCGATGCGGTCCGGCAGGCTCACCGCGCCAAACCCTCCTGGATGGCGGTGCCCAGCTCGTTCGCCACCGCCTTCGCGGCCACCTTGCCCGCGTTCGCGATGGCGCGCGCCTTGGAGCGACCGTGCGCCTTGATGAAGATGCGGTCAAACCCGAGGATGGGCGCGCCGCCGTACTGCTCCCAGTCCGTGATGTCCTTGAGCCGCTCGATGCCGGAGGACAGCATGGCCAGGCCCGCTCTCCAGCGCAGGCTCTCCTTGTAGGCGTACTGGGCCAGCTCCATCACCGTGTCGTGCACGCCCTCCAGCATCTTCAGGCACACGTTGCCCACGAAGCCGTCCGTCACGATGACGTCCGCCGTGCCGCGCGGGATGTCGATGCCCTCCACGTTGCCGGTGAAGTTGAGCCCCGTCATCTGCGACAGCCGCTGGTGCGCCTCCACCACCCGGGGCGGGCCCTTCTGCGGCTCGATGCCGTTGGACAACAGCGCCACCTTGGGCCGCTCGTTGCGGGAGATGATGCGCGCGTACGCGCTGCCCATGACGGCGAACGCCACCAGGTCCTCCGCGGTGGCCTCCACCGTGGCGCCCACGTCGAGGATGAGGCTGAAGGGGTCCTGCTTCGCCCCGCGCACGCCCCGCGTCGGGTACACCGTGGCCAGCGCCGCGCGGCGCACGCCCGGAATCAACTGGAAGTGGCGCTTGCACGCGAGCACGCCCGCGCCCGTGTTGCCCGCGGACACCAGCGCGTGCGCCTCCCCCTCGGCCACCAGCCGGGCGGCCACCGCCACGGAGGACTCGGGTTTGCGCGCCAGCGCCTCGCCGGGCTTCTCGTCCATGCCCACGAAGTCCGCCGCGTGGTGCACGGAGATGCGCTCGCCGTTGTGCTTGATGCCGGCGAGGGCCTCGTCGATGACTGGACGGTCCCCCACGAGCAGCGCGTGGATGTGCGGAGACTCCAGCGAGAGCTGGGCCGCACCCCGCACCACCTCCGCCGGGCCGTGATCGCTCCCCATCACGTCGAACGCGATGGTGATGTGCTGCGGCTTCCCCACCATGGACTCCATCCTATGAGCTTTGCTCGGCGCCCGCTCCCGACATTCTCACCTGTGTCACCAACGACAGTGCCAGGACACCCCCCAGGGCCACCAGGACCGCGCCCGTTCCGTAGGGGGCCGCCGGGCCCAACCGGGTGAATAGCAGGCCGCCCAGCGCCGGGCCCACAATGCGACCCAACGAACCGCAGGCCTGATACGCGCCCAACACCGCGCCCTGGCGCTCAGGGGGCGCGTGCAGGGACACCAGCGCCGACAGGCACGGGTTCACCAGCGCCGAGCCCACCGCCAGAAGCCCCATCACCGGGAAGAGCCACCCGTACGAGGGCGCCAGGGGCAACAGCGCGAGCCC
>NZ_RAWD01000057.1:0-34440 GCF_003612065.1 Corallococcus sp. CA047B | reverse complement strand
CCCCACCCGGTCCCCCTCGCGGGACGCCCTGTCAGGGCGACGGTTCCACCAGCGGCGAGCGCCGGCGCTCCGCCGCCGTGAACAGCAGGGCCATGGGCAGCCCCATGAACACCGCGTGCCACACAATCTGGAGGAACTGCGGCGCGTCCAGGAACCAGGGGAAGTAGCCGCGCGCCAGCAGTTGGAAGTTCACCAGCCACACGAAGATGCCGAAGAGCATCCCCACCGCCGCCTGGAACTCCCAGCGGCCGCGCCCGTCCGTGGGCAGCATCGCGTCCAGCAATGTGTACATGAGCCCCCAGCCCGCGGAGATGGCCAGGTGCACCGCCAGCCCCACCGCCACCGCCAGGCCCGTGGACACCTGCGGCGTGAAGGCCGGCGTCCCCAGCACCACCGCCGCGCTCATCCGCACCGGCCGGAAGGCCCCGTCCCCCGCCGCCACCGACAGCACCGTCTCCGCCAACGCCAACATCAGGCCCGCGGCCATGCCGAAGAGCAGCCCGTTCCTCACCGACCAGGGGGTGGTCCGCCGTTCCATGGGTGTGCCTCCTCGAATGCGTGCGCGGGCCCAGTGGCCGGGCCTGGAGCTGGGAGAGCCCGCCGTCGGGCCCGTCCGTTCAACGCTGCGCACCCGCAGGGCAGGAGGCAGCCGCTGCGCACCGGATGCCCGCCGCACCGAAGCCCGGTCGTGCGGACGACCCCTGTCCACCCCCGTGCCTGGAATGCCCTCACCGGCGGTCATTTCTTCCCCTACGATTTCCAGCGGATCCGTAACTTCTTCAGTCCGCCCGGTGGCAGGCGGGCTCGAAAGTGCCCGGAATTCCCGGTGATGTTGGCAGGCACGCGGTTCGCAAGGACGGTCTCCGCCAAGGAAACCGATCCGTGTCCCAGTCCTCCGCCAGAAATCGCCTGCTCCTTCCGTACCGCGTCCACTACGCGCCGCCTGCCTGGCGGGAAGTGGGTCGCATGTCCGCGGAAGCGTTCGAGGCCCTCCAGGACACCCTGGCCCGGCTGGCGGAGCGGTCCCGGAACCAGGACTCGGTCGCGGGGCCCGCGCGGTACCAGGTGGAAGGCCACGGCCTGGAGCTGCTCTACGAGCGCGACCCGCGCGCCAGCACGCTCACGCTGCTCGCCGTGACGCGCGTGGGCTGAAGAGGGCAGCGCCCTGCCGCTTCAGGGCCTCCGCACGGCCAGCCGTCCCACGCTGGCCAGCAGCTCGTCCGGGATGATGGGCTTGCGCAACAGGCCCTGCGTGTCCGGCGGCGGCTCGGAGTCCACGGCGGTGAGCACCAGCACCGGCACGTCCCGCAGCCGCGGCCAGTCCGAGCGCAGGTTCAGCAGGAACCCCGCCCCGTCCAGCACCGGCATCCTCAGGTCCAGCAGGATGAGGCACGGCGCCCGCAGGTGGACCAGCTCATCCAGGGCCTCACGCCCGTTGGCGGCCACCGCCACCTCGTACCCCTCCCCCTCCAGGATTTCAGCGATGGCGGCGCGGACGTCGTCATCGTCCTCCACCACCAGCACCGGCCTGCTCACCTCGGAATGGGCCATGGATACAGCATAAGGACCCCCTCCCCCACGCAGGCATGTCATTCCGGAAATCCCCGACAACTGGTGGACACATGCCAGCCCTGGAGGGTCCCCCTCTTGGGGGCGGGGCGTCCGCTCCACGTCTGGCGCCTGCGCCGTCACCGGTCGTTGCCTCAGCCCCCCACCCGCCGGGTCACGCTTGCCCAAGCCATCTATTTTGAGCAAAAAGCATCAGTCGGGTTCACAGGGCCCCGACAGGGGGTCCCTGGCGGGTTAGGACTCCGGGTCATGACGGAGGGGAAGCAGGCTCGCAAACGTGTGGTCCCTCACGCGACCCTCGCGCCAGGGGGGCCTGGGGGGTTAGCGAGGCCCGGCGCCCCTTCCTACCTTGGGCCGACCATGTCGATGAGGGCCACGATGCAGGAGCGGATGCCCCTGGGGGAAGCGACGGCCTGGAAGGCCCGGGCCCTGCGGGAGCTGGAGGCGGGGCGCGCGCGCCTGCAGGCGATGCTGGCGCCCGTGCCGGAGGTGGAGCTGATGCGGCAGCACTCGCCGCTCATGTCTCCGCTGGTCTGGGACGTGGCCCACGTGGCCAACTACGAGGAGCAGTGGCTCTTGCGCGCCCTGGGCGCCCCGGCCTTCACGGATCCGGCGTTCGACGCCATCTACGACGCCTTCCGCCACCCCCGGAGCACCCGCTCCACGCTGCCCCTGCTGGAGCCGGAGGCCGCCTGGGCCTACGCCACCCGCGTGCGCGAGGCGGTGCGCGCGCACCTGGAAGCGCTGCCGGAAGAGGGCGCGGATCCGCTGCTCGCCGGGGGCTACGTCTTCGGCATGGTGGCGCAGCACGAACAGCAGCACGCGGAGACGCTGGCCGCCACGCTGCAACTGATGACCCACGGCGAGTACAACCCGGTGGAGCCGCCGCGTCACCAGCCCGGCGCGGTGCCCCAGCACGAGGTCCTCATCCCCGGCGGCCCGGTGCACCTGGGCGGCACGGAGGCCTGGGCCTACGACAACGAGCGGCCCCGGCATGTCGTGGACGTGGCGCCCTTCCTCCTGGACGCGCACCCCGTCACCACGGGGGACTACCTCGTGTTCGTGGAGTCCGGCGGCTACGAGGATCCGCGGTGGTGGGACCCCAGGGGCTTCGCGTGGCTCCAGGCGGAGGGCATCCGCCACCCGCTCTTCTGGATGCCGCAGGGCCAGCACGTGTGGCTGCGGCGCCGCTTCAGCACGGTGGAGCCCCTGCCGAAGGACGAACCCGTCCAGCACGTGTCCTGGTACGAGGCGGACGCCTACGCGCGATGGGCCGGCAAGCGCCTGCCCACCGAGTCCGAGTGGGAGAAGGCCGCGCAGGGCAGTGACGGCGTGGCGCGCGGCCATCCCTGGGGCAACGACGCGCCCACGGACGCGCATGCCAACCTGGGCGGGACGCGGTGGGGCCCGTCACCGGTGGGCAGCCATCCGCTGGGCCGCAGCGCGGACGGCGTCTTCGGGCTCGTGGGTGACGTGTGGGAATGGACCTCCAGCGACTTCCAGCCGTACGCGGGGTTCCGGGCCTTTCCCTACCGCGAGTACTCGGAGGTGTTCTTCGGGACCGAGTCGAAGGTGCTTCGGGGAGGCGCCTGGGCGAGCGCGCCGGTGGCGGTGCGCAACAGCTTCCGCAACTGGGACTTCCCCATCCGCCGGCAGATCTTCGCCGGCTTTCGCTGTGCACGGGACGTGAGGTGAGGAACGCATGAGGATGAGGACGGATCAGGGCGAGGCGCAGGTTCCGGGCACCGACGAAGCACCCGGCGTTCGCGTGGACGTGTACGTGAAGCAGGGGGACGCGCAGCGCGCGCTCCGCACCGAGGCGCTCCAGGGCCTGTGCCACGCGCCCAAGGAGCTGAGCCCCAAGTGGCTCTACGACGAGCGCGGCAGCCAGCTCTTCGACGACATCACCCGCCTGCCGGAGTACTACCCGACGCGCCGCGAGCGCGAAATCCTGCACGCGCACGCGGACGACATCGCCCGCCTGAGCGGCGCGGACACGCTGGTGGAGCTGGGCAGCGGCACCAGCGAGAAGACGCGCCTCCTCCTGGACGCCATGGACGCGGCCGGGCAGCTCAAGCGCTTCGTGCCCTTCGACGTGAGCGAGGCGTTCCTGCGCAAGGCGGCGCAGGGTCTGGCGCGCGAGTACCCGGGCATCGCGGTGCATGCCGTCGTGGGGGACTTCGAGCAGCACCTGGGGCGCCTGCCGGGCGGCGGCCGGCGGCTCATCGCCTTCCTGGGCGGCACCATCGGCAACCTGAAGCCGGCGCAGCGCGCGCTGTTCCTGCGCGAGCTGTCCTCCGGGCTGCGGCCAGGGGACGGGCTCTTGCTGGGCACGGACCTCATCAAGGACCGCGAGCGCCTCTTCGCCGCCTACAACGACAGCGCGGGCGTGACGGCGGACTTCAACCGCAACGTGCTGCGCGTGCTCAACCGCGAGCTGAACGCGGACTTCGATCCGGAGGCCTTCGAACACCTGGCCCCGTTCGATGAGAAGAACAAGTGGATCGAGATGCGCCTCATCTCCCGCAAGGCCCAGTCCGTGTGGCTGGGGGACCTGGAGCAGCGCGTGGACTTCGCCGAGGGCGAATGTCTGCGCACGGAGGTGAGCTGCAAGTTCTGTCGCGAGCAGGTGCAGGCGGAGCTGCGCGACGCGGGTCTGGACCTGGCCGCGTGGTGGACGGACGCGGACGGCGACTTCGCGCTGTCGCTGGCGATGAAGCGCTGAGGCGGGAGGTCCTGCCCGGCAGGGGCGGCCCGGCGCGCTGGGGAAGGCGCCGGGCACGGGCCCGAAGAAGGCACCGGGCGACGAGGGCCCGGAGTGCTACGGGGTGCGACTAACGGCGGCGCGGCGGGTTGCGACGCACGGGCACGGGCACCGGAGCCGGCTGCGCCGGACGGGTCCACGCGGCCCACAGTGCCGCCGCCGCGGTGATGACCAGGCCTCCCGCTGCTGCAAGCTGCTCACCCAGGGCGCCGATCTCCACGACGGCCAGGGGGAGGGGAAGCATCTCGGTGAGCGTCATGCGCGGACTCCTTACGAGGGGCACAGCGTGAGGACCTGATGCGGGCCGCGACGGGCGCTCGACGCAGATCGGGAAGCTAAGGTTAGGAAGTCGGAAGGCTTTCGGGAAGTCCCGGGGACACGTGGTGACGGCGCGTGGACGGGATTGCACCTCGGGTCGGCCCCAAAGTCCATCCCCGCCCAGTCCCAGCTTCGAGAAACCATCACCCGCTTCACGTAATGGGGACACGCGGGCCGCGCAGAACGTTCCTGCACGGTCGCTTTCTCCCGCCTGCTCTACCTCCACGCGGCGTCCGGACCCGGCCTACCCGTGCGGATGATGCGTCTTCCACTCCACCATCATGCAGTGGTCCTGCACCACCTGGATGCCGGCCTTGGCCAGGCGCTCCGCCGCGGCGTCGTTGCGGATGCCCTTCTGGAACCACACCGCCCGGGGCTTCTTCGCCAGCAGGTCGTCCACGTGCGCGTTGATGTCCTCCGGGCGCAGGAACACGTCCACCACGTCCACCTCGCCGGGCACGTCCTTCACCGACGTGGACACGGGCTCGCCCAGGATGGTGCCTCCCTGCTCGTGGTGCGTGGGGACGGGCAGCACCGTGAAGCCATGGTCCTTGAGGAACTTGGGGATGGCGTGCGCGGGCTTGGTCGGGTGGGTGTCCGGCCGGATGCCCAGGACCGCGACGCGCTTGCTGCGGCCCAGCAACGCTCCGATGCCCGTCGGGTCTTCGATGAGGTTCTTGCGCCAGTCGTCCATGGGCTGCTCCTTGAGGGGAAGGAGCACATCGAAGGAGGCGAAGGAGTCCGGGCACAACCCGGGGTCGGGCGTCGCGGGCCCCAACCGTCCTGCGCAGGACGTCTGGGTTTCAGCGGGGCGCGGCCTGGACCTGGATGGTGCGGCAGGCCTCGGTGGCCAGACGGACTTCCTCGGTGGAGGCACCGGGGAGGCTGGCGCAGAGGAACAGGTCCTCCCCCACGCGCCGGGCGCCAAAGAACGCGGGCGCTTCGGGGCCCACCCCTCCGTCCGGCAGCGCCGGGGCCAGGGTGACGCGCAGCAGGGAGAAGGACTCCTTGTCCTCTTCCTGGTCCAGCGACAGCGTGAAGTGCTTCATCTGCTCGCGGACGGTGTCCGCCAGCTTCTCCGAGGAGGGCATCTGTTCGCCCTGCCCCGGCTTCAGGTCCACGCGCAGCGCCGGGCGGCCGGGAGGGCCCGCCTGGAAGCTGCCATCGGTGGCCACCTGCGCGGACCATCCCGGCGGCAGCGGCACCTTCACGCCGGAGCGCAGACCCGCGTCCTCCGTGAGGATCCCGGAGGACGGCGTTTCGTCCTGGCAGCCCCGGCATCCCGCGAAGAGCGCGAGGGTCACGAAGCCCGCGACCCGACGCACGCTGGACGGGAAGACGGACACCTACTTCTTCTCGCCCATGGGCGGCGGGCCACCCTTGCCGATGTTCTCCATCTTCACCGCGCCCTCCAGGATGGCGCCGCGGTCCATGGTGAACGACGGCGTCTCCAGGTTGCCCTTCATGCGGCCCGGCTGCTTCAGCTCGATGAGCTGCGCGGCGCGCACGTTGCCTTCCACGGTGCCGTTGATGATGACGGTGCCGGCCGTGATCTCCGCCTGCACGCGGGCGCCGTCACCAATGACGAGCACGTCCTTGGTGATGATCTGCCCGTTGAACTTCCCGTCGATTCGAACCTGACCCTCGAAGGTGAGCTTCCCCTCGAACTCGCTTCCCTTACCCAGAAGCGTGTGAACCTCACCCGGACGCGTCGACACGTGATCCTCCTCCCGTTTGAACAGGGGCTTGCTGGGTGCTTCGTCTTTCTTTCCGCCAAGGAGCGCCACGCCCTACTCCTTCCTCAGAAGCTTCAACAGCCTGTCCAGGTCATCGTAGGAGAAGAAGTCCACTTCAAGGGTGCCTTTTCCTGGGCTTTTCTCCGACAAGCGCACCTTTGTCCCCAACCGACGTTGCAGCTCTTCGGTCAGGGCCTTCACCTGCGGGCTCACCTTGGGCGCGGGCTTCCCCGTGTCCTTCGACTTCGCGGACCGGCCCTGCTGCACCAGCCGCTCCGTGTCGCGCACGGACAGCTTCTTCTCCGTCACCTGGCGCGCCAGGTTCTGCAGCTCCGGCAGGCGCGGCACGCCGAGCAGCGCGCGAGCGTGGCCCATGCTGAGCGACCCGTTCGCGACCATCTCCTTCACGTCCGCCGGCAGCGCCAGCAGGCGCAGCGCGTTCGCGACGGTGGAGCGCTCCTTGCCCACCTTCTGGGCCACCTGCTCCTGCGTGAGCTTGAACTCGTCCACCAGGCGCTTGTAGCCATCCGCCTCTTCGATGGGGTTCAGGTCCGAGCGCTGGAGGTTCTCCACCAGCGCGAGTTCGAAGGCCTGCGCCTCCGTGACCTCGCGCACGATGGCGGGGATCTCCTTGAGGCCGGCGGCCTGGGGGATGAGTGCGGAGAGGCCCCGGCCCAGGGCGCGCTTCTGGGTGTCTGCGGTCTTCTGCACGGTGTTCAGCAACTCCCGCGCTGGCGTGGTGCCGGCGCATCGGGCCATCGGTGTACCCGGCGAACCGGGGCAGGCGTCAGCCCATTCGCATCAAAGGCGCAGGGCGTTCAGGCGACCCGGCGCTTGGACGGCCGGGGGTTCTCCCGGCGCATCAGCTCCCGGCCGAGCGCCAGGTAGCTCTCGCAGCCCTTCGACTTGATGTCATAGAGGATGATGGGCTTGCCGAAGGACGGGCACTCGGACAGGCGCACGTTGCGCGGGACGACGGCCTGGAAGACCTGGTCCTTGAAGTAGCCGCGCACTTCGTCGACGACCTGATGGGCGATGTTCGCCCGCGCGTCGAACATGGTGAGCAGGATGCCCTCCATCTTCAGCGCGGGGTTCAGGCCCTGCTTCACCAGGTCGATGGTGTGCGTGAGCTGGGAGAGGCCTTCGAGCGCGTAGTACTCGCACTGGAGCGGGATGAGGACGGAGTCCGCGGTGACGAGCGCGTTGAGGGTGAGCAGGCCCAGCGAAGGCGGACAGTCGATGATGATGTAGTCGTACTTGTCCTTGAGCGGCAGCAGGGCTTCGCGCAGGCGGAACTCGCGCCGCTCCTGGTTGACGAGTTCGACTTCCGCGCCGGTGAGGTCGGGCGTGGCGGGGATGACCTGGAGGAATCTCAGCTCGGTGGGGTGGATGAGCTCCGAGGCGGGGCGGCCGCCGAGGAGCGCGTCGTAGACGGTGCCGTGGAGGGCGTCGCGCTTGAGGCCCAGGCCGCTGCCGGCGTTGCCCTGGGGGTCCATGTCCACCAGCAGGGTGCGGCGCTCGGCGGACGCGAGACTCGCCGCGAGGTTGATGGCGGTGGTGGTCTTGCCCACCCCGCCCTTCTGGTTGGAGATGCAGATGATACGACCCACGTGGCCCATCCTCTCTCGCCCCGGGTTCACCGGAGCCCCGCCCGGAACCGCGCGGACGTGCGCGCGAATTCGGGCCTGATCAGGCAGCTAGCACGGGGATCTTGGACGGATCAAATTAGTGTCCGTGAAGAGCCGAAGCCCCTGCCAGGCCTCTTGCTCGGGGTGTGCGAGGGCCAGCGGAACGGGCCTCGCGTGGGCTGGAATTCACGCGGTGGAGCGGTCGTGTGGCTGCCTGCCCGGCTGCTTCCCGCGAGGGTTCCGGGCCGGCCGGAAGGGTGGTTGGTTTTTTCGGGGGGTCGGCGGCGGGAAGTGCGCACGGCCGACTTCGCGCGGTTCACGACTCCGGGTTCATCACGCGATTTCGTGATGCGCCCGTGAGCTCACGGTTCATGGGCTTCCGTGAAGGCGGTGGGCATGGGCTGGTGGCTCCGCGTTGGGGGACCGCCAGTCGGTCAGTGCCGTCGCTGGCGTTCGCGGTGAAGGTTCCGTGATTGCGACGGTCGTGGGCCGGCGGCCCGGCGGCGACTTCGCCATGTGTTCGTGGGCGTTCGAGGTGACGGTCTCCACAGTTGCGCTGGTCGTGAGCTCGTGACTTCGGAGGCTTCGCAGCGGACCTCATCGGGGCCTCGAAGTTCGTGGGCCGGTGGCTTCACGAATGGCTTCGCGATGAGACCGTGCGAGTTCGCGGCGGAGCTCCTCAAGCTGACGCTGCGCATGAGTCCAAGGCTTCGCGGGCACCTTCGCCAATCGAGCCAGCCGCCGAGGACTCCGTGGCGCGCGTGAGGTGCCCTGTCCCCATGCGCAAACCCTTCCCGTGGAGCCGGACAGCGGGTCGCTCCGGGTTCCATCCACCTTGGGTTTCAACTCCGGCGAGTTTGGCGAGAAGAGCGCGGAGGGACGTGCCGGGCGGCGCCTTGGGAAACCTGTCCGACTGTCGGACAGGTTTGGACGCCTCGTCAGCGGAGGGGGCTTCCAGCCCGAGCCGCCCCCACTGGCTTTCGCTGACAAAACCGCGGAGCGGTGCGCCAGGGAGCTGACTGCGTCACATGCCCAGGCCGCCTCCGCATCCACCGCTGGACGGGTGGGCGGTGCGTCTCCGGAGCCTCCATGAGGACTTGCGCCCCAAGCCCCCCGCTTCGTGCGAGATGCGCGGTCATGGGCTTTCGCGGAGGCATTCTTCGGAGCCTCCGTTGTCCTGGGCCGATGACTTCGCGTTCAGCCGTTCGGGATGCAGTGAGGCATCAGCACGGCGGATCGACGACCTCACATCGGATGCTCCCATCTGAGCGCATCGTGGGTTCCTCCGCGCGTGTCCGCGCTTCTTCATCCAGGGCCGCGCGGAGGCGGTGTGAACAAGGGCCTGGCGAAATGCCCGGGGTCGCACGCCAGTCCGGTTCGTGACCGCTGAACCGTCAACGCGGGTGCGCTGGATCCGGCAGGCCGGGCCCCAGGTAGACCAAGCGAAGTTCCATGTGTGGTGAGCGCCGAAGCCCATCCAAGGTTTCGCGCGCGATGCCGCACGCGCTCCTGACTCATGCATGAGTCAGCGCGTCCGTTCCGACGTTCCACGTGGAACAGCCTTGGGCCAGGCCACCCGGTCACCGTTGGGTCCCAGGGTTTCGAAGTCGAGTCCCCCGGTCCGTCGCGTGTCCAAGAACACGAACCGCCGCGATTCCTGCGTGAACCCATGCGCAAAGAAGAGGTCACGTGCGCACGTTCGCGAATCGGTCCGGAAGCGACACGTGATGCACCCGGCATCGCCAATGCGCTGTGGCGCCACGCCACCCAGCCCTGGCTTCCGCCACGGCTTCTGATGCGCAACGGTCGGCCCTGAACGCCTTCATGCGTGTGAGCACCGCCGGAGCACAGGCCACCCACGGGTGCCCATGTTCCACGTGGAACAAGATGGAGCGGCGCGGTCCTCATCGCGCCCCTCCGTGCATCTATCCACCGGACCACCACACAGGCGGCCACGCGTTCCATCTGGCCTGTGCCTGCCCATCCGCATGCGCGCGCTCAACGCAGTGGCTGTTCCACGTGGAACAACGACGGCCGGAACCTCGACCGCCTTCGCACCTGTTCGCATGAACGGATCCCGGCCGCATCGAAGCGACACGTGACCGGATGCGGGGTCCATCGCATCCAGTGCCCGCTTCAACCCAGCGGTGTCGATGCGCGGGCGCGGCCTGAAGAGCAGCACGACGTTCCACGTGGAACACGTACTCCACAGCCTTCAAAGCCGTGCACGCGTGCGCATCCCCCGGAGATGTGACGACGGCTCCAGCACCCCGTGCGCGCGAACATGCCCATGCGAAGTGGGGCGGCTTCGCGAAAGGACGTTCCACGTGGAACACGTCCTCCACCGCGAAGCCTCACGCCGCATCAGGAAGTGCTTTCGAACAAGGACCCGGGATGGAGGCAGGGGAAGGAGCAGCCATCCCAGCGCCTCCTTTCACGCGCTCATTCAGCGCTCAGGACCCGCGCGCCACCACCATGCCTCACGCGGATCCGGAGGTTCCAACGCATGCGGTTCACAGGCGTGCTTCAGGTGCGCACGCGTTCGATTCAGGCCCTGTCATCCGGCCGCATCCGGTGTGTCTTCGCGTATCGCTGCCAGCTCACGGCCAGGCCCTTCGCGGTGCCTGAACCACCAGCCCAGGATGGAGCACGAGCGGCCAGGAGAGCCCCCTCTTGTGCGTGTTCCACGTGGAACACCGAAGTACCTTTCGTGAAGCGGCCACCTTTCACCGGGCAGGACGCGCGGTGCTCGGCACATCGTCGAAGCCCATCGCCAATGCCCGTGTTCCGCATGCCTCGATGCCCGACAGGACGAATGATTTCGCGTGAAGACCCGCGCCAGTCGAAGTCTTCGTAAGCCCCCGAGGCGCTCGACCGGATCCCACAGCAGCTGCGCATACGCGCCCAAGAATGGTGCGGCACGGACCACGCTCGACGCTCGGCTTTGAGTCCTCCACATCGGCATGGGCAGGACAACCGTCACACGCTTTCACCGGACCCTCCGAACCACCGTGGGCCAGCGTGTTCCACGTGGAACACGACCGCTGCCTGGATGGGCTTCGGTGTCGCGGTGACTTGGAATGCGACGCCCCCATCGCATCGGCATCCGGCCCTCACGCCGTACCGAAGACTGATGCTGGGGCGATGAGTCGAAGCGGGTGCGGTGAGCAACACGGTAGGGCCTGTGTCGAAGTGCGCGGCGCGTAACCCCGTCCCTTCCTCAAGGCCCACGCCTGCCAAAACCGGCTGAGCACGTTCCACGTGGAACACAGCCCCCATGAGAACCATGCGGTTCACCGTGAATCGCGCGGACACGCGACGCTTCGGAAGGCAGGGACCCCGTCACGCGGTTCGGAACCGGAAGCTCTGGCATCGACCTCCCGGTGTGCTTGCGCCCACGCGCGCGAAACGCCTCACTGCACGACCCGCCCTTCCGCGCGCGGTCTCCTGACAGGAACGCTCAGGGAGGTTCGGCTCCGATGAACTGGCACCCGAAGCGGCATCAACTTCTGGAACCAGTTCCACCGCCAGAAGTGGCACCAGACGCGGCATCCGAATCGCGACCCGCCCGGCCCCTCACCCAGCATCTGCATCCACTGGGGAGTCCGTGGGCTCCACGCATCCGGACCGTCACGGACAAGAAGCGCGGGGCCAGACCTGTGCCGGAGCGACCCCTCACGCGGGTCCGCAGGCCACCACCGTGTTCCACGTGGAACACGGCCCGTCGCCGTTTTCACCTGGTGAGGTCCTCGGGCCAGACCCGCGACGGAATCACCGGGAGGGTTCGCGGACCGGCTCAGCGCTTCAGGCCCCGGCAAGGACCCGAACCCACGCGCAAAGGAGTCGCACGGACCCGGCGGTGACAGAGGTCAGGCGGAGCCTCTGCACTTCGCCCAAGGGACTGAACCAGCGCGGAGGTGACGCGGATTCGGGCCTCGCCGTTCATGCCCCCGAAAAAACCAACCACCCTTCCCTGCCCCCCCTTCAACGCGTCCAGGCCGCGCGCTGAAGCACGACGCGGTAGCCATCTGGATCCTCGAAGGTCCTTCCATGCGCGTCCCAGTACGGATTGCGCGAAGGCACCGCCGCGAAGCCCGCGGCCTCCATGCGCCGCACCCGGGCCGTCCATGCCTCGGGGTCCGGCACGTAGAACACCAGGAGGTGGTCCTCCGTTGGCGCGCGCGGCGCTTCGTGGCCGCGCTCCACCGTGAACTCCAGGTGGTAGGGCGCGCCCGGGTGCCCGAGCATCACGCCATCGAAACCCGCGTGGTCCTCGAACCCTCCGAGCACCTCGAAGCCCAACCCGTCCCGGTAGAACCGCACCACCGCTTCCAGGTCCCTCGTCGGCCTCGCCACCCGCAGCTTCACCGTGTCCATCGTGTGCTCCTCGCGCCACCAACCCGACCGCGCACCGCTCGCATCATCACGGAGGTCACGACCGGGAGCATGGCCCCCCTGGCCTGACGAAACGCTGCGCGGAACACCGAAGCGCATTACCGGACTCGTAGCCATGCGCCTTCGCTCTCCAGGGTTCCCGTTGCTCTCCGTCCTCATGCTGCTCGGCGGTGGCCCGGCCCGAAGCGAAGGCGCTTCGCCCCCGGTCACGACCTTCAAGTTCGCCTGGCCCGTGCCTTCCCGCGTGGGCATCACCGAGCGCATCGACAGTGACCGCGAACACGCCTCGCTGAAGTACGACGGCGTGCTCACCGCGCGGAAACCCGGTTCCGGTTCCGAACTCCACTTCGAGAACCTTCAACAACTCGAACCCGCCGCGCACGGAACTCCCGACACGAAGGCGCTGCTCGCCACCTTCACCAAGCCGGACCTCGTGCTCTCCGGGACCGGCGCCCTCACCGACCTCGCTGGACTGGAACCCGCGTTCGAGCGCGCCGTCACCGTGCTCGAAACGGATCCACGGGCTCGCGAAACCCAACGGGCCCGCTGGGACAGTCCCCTCTTCCAGACCGTGCTTCGAGACCGCGCGGAGCTGACGTGGGCCGCCTGGGTGGGAGCGTGGAACGGCGTGCGGCTGGCGCCCGGACAGGAGCAGACGAAGACCGTCGCCCTCCGTCATCCCAATGGACCGCTGGAGCAGCGCTCCACCCTCCGACACCGGGGCGCGGTCGCGGAAACGCCTGGCGCGGTGCGGTTGGAACGGGAGACGGCGCTGGACGGAGCCCCCTACCGGCAGGTCGTGGCTCGGACCCGGGAGCTGCGGTGCAGCGCGGCGCTGGCTCGCAATGCGTCCGACCCGTGCGCCGCGGAAGTGCTGGAGTCCGCGAGCAGCGTCACCACCGTGGAGCTGATCACCGACCCCGACACCCTGCGCCCGTTCTCCGTGCGCACCGTGCACACCGAAGCCTTCACGGTGAAGGGTCGGCCATCCGTCATCCAGCGCGAGCAGCGGACCTACGACTTCGACTGGAACCGGAAGGCGAAGCAGCGTCCGGGAACCCGCTGAGTCACGACGTGCTCCGCCTCATCCTGGTGGTGCGGGACATAGGATGAATTGACGCTCTTTTCGCGCGGGCCTCCAGCCGTCAGGTTGCGGCCATGACAACGAATCAGCAGCCCCTGAACTCTGGCTACGGCGCGCGGACGACGGCGCGCGAGGTGATGGGCGACCGCCGGCTCGATGGCGTCATCGCCGTGGTGACGGGCGGATACGCGGGCATCGGATTGGAGACCACGCGCGTGCTCTCCGCCGCCGGTGCGACGGTCATCGTCCCCGCGCGCACGCCCGACAAGGCCCGTGCGGCGCTCGCGGGCATGGAGCGCGTGGAGCTGGAGCAGCTGGACCTGGCGGATCCGGCTTCGATTGATGCCTTCGCCGGGCGCTTCGTGAAGTCCGGACGCCCCCTCCACATCCTCCTGAACAACGCCGGCATCATGGCGACGCCGCTCGTGCGGGATGCTCGTGGGTTCGAGTCCCAGCTCGCGACCAACCACCTGGGCCACTTCCAGCTCACGACGCGCCTGTGGCCCGCGCTGCGCAAGGCGAACGGCGCGCGCGTGGTCGCCCTGTCGTCGCGCGGCCACCGCAGGGCCGGGATGGACTTCGAGGATCCGAACTTCGAGCGGCGCCCCTACGACAAGTGGGTCGCGTACGGGCAGTCGAAGACGGCGAACATCCTGTTCGCGCTCGCGCTGGACGCTCGCGGGGAGGCGCACCGGGTGCGCGCGTTCTCCGTGCATCCCGGCGGGATCATCACCGACCTGATGCGGTCCATGTCGGAGGAGGAGAAGCGCGGCGCCATCGAGAACTCGAACAAGATCGCGCCGCTCAAGACCGTGGAACAGGGCGCGGCGACGAGCATCTGGTGCGCGACGAGTCCCCAGTTGGACGGCATGGGCGGGGTCTACTGTGATGACGTCGACATCGCCGAGGTCGTGGGCCCCGAATCCCCCATCCCCCGAGGCGTGATGCCGTGGGCGGTGGACAAGGCCCTGGCGGAACGGCTGTGGACGGCGAGCGAGGCGTGGACCGGCGCGCGCTTCACCGCGTAGCGCGCGGGAACAACTTCCGCGCTCGCTCCATGCTCTCCCCGGGCACGGGCGAATAGAGCGAGACGCGCAGCTCGTGACCGTCGGGTTCCAGGTGCGAGAGCGTGACGTGTTCGAATTCGATGGGGCCGATGCCGGGGTGGATGATCACCTTCAGGCCCTCGGAGAGTTCGACCATGTCGTGCTCGTCCCAGATGCGCGCGAACTCCGGACTGACGGCGGCCAGCGCGGTCACGAGCGCATCGAACTCCGAGCGGTCGGCGGCGCGCGCGGCATCGCGCCGGAAGCCCGCCACGGCCCGGCGCACATCAGGCGAACATCGGAGGCGGTGCCGCGCGCGTTTCGACCGCACGGATCCCTCCTGAAACTCCTGCGCTCCCGGGCTTCGTCCGAGAACTGCCTCCAGGGGATCCGCCGGAGCAAGGTCCGCCGCTACACTCACGCGGATCCACCATGCTCAAGGCAGACCTGCACAACAAGCTTGCGTCAGGGAACCTCACGCGGAAGGAGGACCTGCTCACCTCCAACGTGCTCGGCTCCCTGACCTATCTGCCCGCGACGGCGGCGCTGCTGCCGTGGCTTCGACAGGCACAACGACAGCACGGGCCGGACGGCATCCCCCTCGTGGGTAAGGACGTGATCGATGCGACGGTGAGTTTCTGGCCCCGAGCGGGTGCGCGGGAACCAGACGCGGTGCTCCTGCTCCACTCCCGCGACGGATCCACTGAACCCGTCGTCATCGAGTGCAAGTACCTGGAGACCTTGAGCCAGAAACCCTTTTCCACGGATCCGGAGGGCAGGACCCACGGAGATCAGCTCGTGGACTACTGGCGCGCACTGAACGAGGGCACCCTCCGCACGCGCGACGGCTCCTCGTGGACCGGCAAGGGAAAGCGCCTGCTCTACATCACGCGGCAAGGCACCGCCCCAGAGCGTGAGTTGGAGCAGAGCTGGAACCGTCTCCTCGACTCAGAAAAAGCCGAAGCGTCCTTCTTCTGGTTGTCGTGGCGCGCGCTCCACCCGGTTCTCACGGAACTGGCGCCCCAACTGCCGAAGGGAGGCCCGCATCGCCTCGTCACGGACCTGGTGGCCTACCTGGAGCACAAGTCATTGCTCGGGTTCCGGGGCTTCTCGTCGCTCTCGCATGTGATTCCCGTCCTGGATGCTCCCCCAACCCTCCGCGAGCGCTGGTCACTTCACCCACCAGGATTCCTCGGGTCTCTTCCGGAACACGAACTTCGCCCTGCGCTGCGTCCTGAAAGGACCGACCGATGGAACCGACTCCTCCCGCGGTAGGCGCCGCCATCAAACAGGCCACGGACTTCCTGCGAGAGGTCTATCGGGAGGTTTCCCGACTCTTCGAGGACGTGGACCGGGTCCTGAAGGATTCGAATTCGGGCTGGTGCTCCGCCAACTTCGACAACGTCTTCCTCCAGACGCAGTCCCTGGCGCTCGAAAACCTCGAGCATCGTTTGCCTCGCGCCGTGGGGCGCCTCTACGCGGCCGACTCCACCGTCGCCGTGCACCATGCCGCCGTCGAGGTGCATTTGAGCCCTCCCTCTGGCGCTTCAGAAGCATGGCTGGTCCTGGCAGTGGCCTCCTTCAAGTCGGCCTTGAGTCACGCCTCGGCCCAGGCCGAATACCGAAACTCCGACTTCGCGGGCCTGCTGTTGAAGTCGGGGACCGTCGCCGACGGAACGCTCCATGAGTTCACTCCTGCGGAGCATCCACGGGTGTTCCCCAACGCGGAGCACCTGCGCGTCGGGGCCTGGCCGCTCGCATCCATGAACAGCCGGGACCACCTCCGGAAAACCCTCGTCGAGACGCTCCTGAAGGCTGTTCCGGTGGACCACCCGCCCGCGAAGTAACAGACCGGCGCGCCGCGCACACAAGGTCGCGGAAACGAAGACGGCCCCGAAGCTCACGCTCCGGGGCCGCGCTGGACCGCTCCCCTCCCCTACCCCTTCGCGAACACCGCGACCTGTCGTTCAGCACCGGAGAACGGCAGCCGGTACGAACGTGCGGACACCACGCGCAGGTTCCGCTCCGCCGCGCGGGCCTGAAGCTCCGCGTCCGTCTGCGCCTTGCCGAGCATCGCCACCACGCGCCCGCCCTCCTCCACGTACGCGGGCGCCAGCGCGAGCCAGTCCGGCAGGTCCATGAACGCTCGCGCGATGAGCACCTGCGCACGCGGAATCCCTTCCGTCTCCGGCTTGCCCTCCGCGCGCGCATGAAGTCCGCGCACGCCCGTCATGCCCAGGCTCGCCGCCGCCGCCTTGATGAACGCGACCTTCTTGCCCACCGCGTCCACCAGCGTCACGCCCAGCGTCGGCAACACCAGCTTCAGCGGCAGGCCCGGGAAGCCCGCGCCCGCGCCCAGGTCCAGCAGCGTCGTCGCGCCCGTCACCTCCGGCAGCACCGCCAGCGAGTCCAGGAAGTGCTTCTCCAGCACCTCCTCCGGCGCGGTGATGGCCGTCAGGTTCACCTTCGCGTTCCACTTCAAAAGCTCCGCCATCAGCCGCTGCAACCGGGGCCCCACGTCCTCGCCCACCGTCACGCCCAACGCACTGCATCCCGAGGCCAGCTGATCTGCGAACCGCGCGTTATCCACAACACCTCCACCGCGAACGGACCTTCAAGTCCCTGGAATTGCTCAGGGGACAGCCATCCCCAGAATTGCCCACACGTTATCCACAGCCCTGTTCCTGATCACCCCGCGCCCCGTTTCCCCGCTTGAGCGCGACCAGCAGCAACGACACCGCGGCCGGCGTCAGGCCCGGAATCCGGCGCGCCTGCCCCACCGTCCCGGGCCGGTGCGCCGACAACTTCTCCACCGCCTCCGACCCCAGCCCCCGCACGTCCGCGAACCGGAACGCCTCCGGAATCCGCCACCGGTCGGACGCCTCCGCCTCGCGCGCCGCCGCCCGTTCCGCCTGGGCGATATAGCCCTCGTACTTCACCTCGACCTCCACCTCCTCGGTGACGTCGGGGCCCAGCACAGGAAAGTCCTCGCGCCCTTCCGCGAGCTGCGCGTACGACACCTCCGGGCGCTTGAGCCGCAACCCCAGCCCCACGCGCTTGATCCGCGCCACCTCCTGCGTCACCGCGTGCGCTCGCGCCTCGGCCCGCTCCAGGGCCTCCTTCGGCAGCAGGCCCACCCGGTGGCCATGCTTCGCGAGGCGCAGGTCCGCGTTGCCTTCACGCAGCTTGAGCCGGTGTTCGGAGCGGCTGGTGAACATGCGGAACGGTTCGTCCACGCCCTTGGTCACCAAATCATCCACGAGCACCGCGCCGTGCGCCTCCTCCCGCCCGATGATCAGCGCCGGTTCACCCTTCACCTTGAGCGCCGCCTGGAGCCCCGCCCACAGGCCCTGGAACGCGGCCTCCTCGTAGCCGGAGGTGCCGTTGAGCTGCCCCGCGAAATACAGGCCCTGGACGGCCTTCGTCTCCAGCGTGGGGTGAAGCTGCGTGGGCGGTGCGAAGTCGTACTCCACCGCGTAGCCGTAGCGGATCACCTCCACGTGGGACAGGCCCGGGATGGTGCGCAGGAAGGCCAGTTGCACGTCCGCGGGCATGCTCGTGGACAGGCCCGCCGGGTACACCAGCGGCGACGTGGGGCCCTCCGGTTCCAGGAACACCTGGTGCCGTTCCCGGGCGGCGAAGCGCACCACCTTGTCCTCCAGCGACGGACAGTACCGGGGCCCCCGCCCCACGATGTCCCCCTGGAACAGCGGCGAGCGGTGCAGGTTGTCGCGCAAGAGCTGGTGCGTCGCCTGCGTCGTCGCGGTGAGGCCGCACATCACGGCGGGCTGACGCGGGAACGGCTGGCCCCGAGTGAGCTCCACCTGCGTGCGCCAGGAGAACGGCCGAACGTCGGTGTCCCCGGGCTGCGGTGTGACGGCGTCCCAGTCGATGCTATCGCGAAACAGGCGCGCGGGCGTGCCCGTCTTGAAGCGGCCCAGGGTGAAGCCCAGGGCGTGCAGGGATTCGGAGAGGCCACGCGCGGCGTCGTCCCCCAGCCGGCCGCCCACCTCCTTCTGCTCGCCCACGTGCATGAGGGCGCGCAGGAACGTGCCGGTGGTGAGCAGCACCGCGCGGGCCAGGACCTGGGTGCCATCCCCCAGCACCACGCCCCTCACCTGCCCCGCCTCCGCGACGACGGAGGCCACCTCACCTTCGAGCACCGTGAGGTTCGGCTCGGAGAAGAGCACCGCCTGCATCCCGGCGGCGTAGGCGTCGCGGTCGCAGAGGACGCGGGTGGCCTGCACGGCGGGGCCCTTGGAGGGATTGAGCGTCTTGAAGTGCGTGCCCGCGAGGTCCGCCACGCGGCCCATCTGTCCGCCGAGCGCGTCCATCTCCCGCACCAGGTGGCCCTTCGCGGTGCCGCCCACGGCGGGGTTGCAGCTCATCACGGCGGCGCGGTCGCGCTTGAGCGTCACCCCCAGGGTGGACAGGCCCAGCCGGGCGCACGCGAGCGCCGCCTCGCAGCCGGCGTGGCCCAGGCCCACCACCACGATGTCGTATCGGAGTTGCATCGCGTCACGAGGGCCGCAAGGCACCAGGAAGCAGCGGCTCGCCGTGGGGTATCACGCCCGAGCGCGTCCGTGGCAAGCCGGGGTGCCTGGAAGGCCGTCCCCCTTCCCTGCCCGGCGGGTGCGCCCACCGGACACGGAAGCTGCGCGAGGCGGACGGTGGGAGGGGTTGCTACGCCGCCCGCCTCGCGCGCACCGGTCACTGGACCCATCCACGGGCGCGCCCGGAACACCGGTGGCGCCTGGCCCGTGGACCGCCAATGGCATCCATGGAACTTGCCCGCACGAGTCCCCCGGTCTCGTGCCTTCTCATGGCGTCGCACACACGGGGAGACGGGCCTGCCCGTGCGGTGAGGGCGCATGGGGTGTGGACTCGAACCTGCGAGGCCGGCCTTCTTCCCGTGTGCGCGACGGGGAAGGGTATAGCGGGGGGGTCTGACATCCGGGTTCCGGGCCTCTGCGTCCAGAGGCTTCCGGCCCGGAAATCGCCGCCCGCGTCAGCGCGTGGGCAGGGGGTTCGCCGTGGGGCAGTGCACGTTCTCCGGGCAGCGGCCCTCCGCCTTGGGGATGCACGCGCCGCAGCACTCCATCTCGTCCGGCTTGCACGCCGGCACGCAGGGGCCGCACTGCACCACGCCGCCGCAGCCGTCCTCCGCCGCGCCGCACCGCAGGCCCAGCGAGGAGCACGTCGCGCGCTGACAGACGCAGCGGTCGTCCACGCAGGACTCGTTGGGTTTGCACCCGGGCTTGCACGTGCTGGTGGGGGTGCCGGAGTCCTTCTTCGGCCCCGCGGGCACCGACGGCGCCACGCAGCGGCCGTTGGAGCAGGTGCCGGCCTCGCAGTCGCCACAGTCGATGAAGCCGCCACAGCCGTCCGGCGTCTGGCCACAGGAGACCATCGCCTGGGAACAGGTGGCCGGCGCGCAGCCGTCCGCCGCCACGTTGTCGCGCGACGCGCCCGGCGAGGCCCGCACCGCCTCACCCCGGCCCGACGAGCACGCCCCGAACAGCCCCACCACCACGAACAGCCCCGCCCACCGGCCCAGGCTCCGCACCGCTTCCATGTCGTCCACTCCCTCGCTCCCGACGCGTCCGCGCCCGGAAGGCTTGCACGGGCGAGCCGCCAAGAAGGTCTTGCGCGGGCCCGGGGCGCATCATGCGCACACCCGGGCCACTTGTCCGGAGGAGACGGTGGGGCAGGGGAGGGGTCAGCGCTGCAACAGCGAGCGGGCAAACGCGACGGCCTGCGCCTCGGTGGGCGCGTCCTCCTGCTTCCGCGCGGGCACGTCCAGGCCGCGCTTCGCGGCGGGCCGGGCCTCGATGGCGGCCAACCACCGCTGCACGCCCGGCAGGCCGTCCACGGACACGCCGGCCCAGTCGTGGATGCGCACCCAGGCCCAGTTCGCGATGTCCGCGATGCTGTAGTCCCCGGCCAGGTACTCGTGGTCCTTCAACTGGCGCTCCAGCACCGTGTACAGGCGGCGCGTCTCGTTCTGGTACCGGTCGATGGCCGGCTGGAGCTTCTCCGGGAAGTAGCGGTAGAACACATTGGCCTGCCCCTGCATGGGGCCCACGCCGCCCATCTGGAACATCAGCCACTGCATGACGCGCGAGCGGCCCTTCGCATCCGTGGGCATCAACTGGCCCGTCTTCTCCGCCAGGTACACGAGGATGGCGCCGGATTCGAAGACGGCGAAGTCACCCTCCGCGCGGTCCACGATGGCGGGGATGCGGCCATTGGGATTGATGGCCAGGAACGCGGGCTCCTTCTGCACGCCGGTGGAGATGTCCAGGGCCTGCACCGTGTACGGCAGCCCCAGCTCCTCCAGCGCCACCGATACCTTGTGTCCGTTCGGCGTGTTCCACGTGTACAGGTCGATCATCCGCGTCACCCTCGGCTTGCGTGAGAAAGGTGCCCACGTCTAACCGGGGCAGGGGAGGGGCGCCCGCCAGAAACTCACGTCCGCCTCGGGGGACGGAAGCGCACCACGCGCACGTCGAACGCGGGCGCGTCCCCCAGGGCCTCAAGCATCAACTCCAGCGCACGGGCCTCATCGAAGCTCCCGGAGCCCGCGCCGATGATGGGAAACGCCAGCGAACGGAAACCCTGCTCCCCGGCCCGGGTCAGCGCGTGGTGCACCGAGTCCTGGATGGACCGGGCGGAGGCCCGCCACAGCATGTTGATACCGGCGACATGGATGATGCCCTTGAAAGGCAGACGTCCAGGTCCCGTCACCACCGCCGAGCCCAAGGGCATGGGCCCCACGCGCGCCAGCTCGCGGAAGGGTGCCGTGCCGCCGCGGCGCTTGATGGCCCCCGACACCCCCTGGGGCAACAACAGCCACCAGGGGATGATGTTGCGATTCCACGCATTGACGATGGCGTCCACCGGCTGGTCCAACAGGTCGCCGTCCACGATGTCCACGGGCATGGGCGGCAACCTTACACAGCCACGGCGCTCAGGGTGACGCCGGAGCGTTGACCGGCGCCGCGGCCTGCTTCGCCGCGCCGGCGAAATCCCCCGCGCGCACCTGGGTGGCCTTGCTCCAGTCCACGTGGTTCGCCAGGGCCTTGCGCACGTCCTCCGGCGTCAGCTTGAGCAGCTTCGCCTCCAGCGCCGCGTCGAACGCGAGCGTACGCCCGAAGTACAGGTAGCTGGCCAACTGGTTCGCCAGGTTCCCGTCCTGCGCCCGCGACGTCTGGCGATACTCCAGCAGGCCCGAGCGTGCCTTGTTCAATTCCTCCTGGGTGATGCCTTTGTCGACCGCGCGGGTGACTTCCTCGCGCATGGCGACCTCCAGCTTCTGGGCGTTCTGCGGCGCGTAGATGGCATACGTGAGGAACGACCCCACCGCGTCCAGGTCGCCTGAATCCACGCTGCTGCCCACGCCATAGGACAGGCCATCCTTCTGGCGCACGCGCGTGGCCAGCCGCGAGTTGAGGAAGCCGCCGCCCAGCACGAAGTTGCCCATCATCACGCCCGGCCAGTCCGCGTCATCCGCGCGCAGCTTCAGCGTCTGTCCCGCGAGGAAGTAGGCATTGGCCTTGTCCGGCGTCTCCAGCGCGACCACCTTGGGGCCCACGGGCTGATATGTCTTTGGCACCCGCGCGTACGGGCCCGGGCTCTTCCAGCCGTTGAACAGCGTGCCCGCGAGCGCGACGACCTCCTTCGCGTCGAAGTCGCCCACCACCGCC
Organism: Corallococcus sp. CA047B; assembly: GCF_003612065.1. Taxonomy (NCBI): domain Bacteria; kingdom Pseudomonadati; phylum Myxococcota; class Myxococcia; order Myxococcales; family Myxococcaceae; genus Corallococcus; species Corallococcus sp. CA047B. The sequence continues at coordinate 12,194 of NZ_RAWD01000057.1, read as the reverse complement.
AGCTCCCCGTTCGAGGCCCCGTAGAACTGACGGTAGAAGTCACGCGCCTGCTCCAGTGAGACATCCTTCACGTCGGACAGGCGCTCCTCCAGGGTGGGCACGTAGTACGGGTGGCCCTTGGGGTAGTGCGCGGACAGCGTGCGCCAGAACGCGATGCTGCCTTGCGTCTGCGGTTCACTGCGCTGCGACTCCAGCGCGGCCAGCCGCTCCTGCTTGAGGACGGCGAACTCCTGCGCGTCGAAGGAGGGCTCGCGCAGCACCTCCGCCATCAGCTTGAGGACTTCCGGGAGGCTCGCGCGCGGGCACTCGATGGAGACGCTCGCGCCCATCGCGCCGCCGTCCACTCCGACACGGGCCTTGAGCTTGTCCAGGGCGTCCATCAGCTGCTGGCGGGTGTGCTTCGTCGTGCCGCGCATCAGCATGCGGCCGGCGTAGACGGCGGCGGGCTGCTTGCCGCGCACGGTCTCCTCGGTGCCCCAGCGCAGGTTGAGCGACAGGTTGACCATCTCGCCGCGCGTCTTCTTGGGCAGCACCGCGTACTTGATGCCGCCGGGCAGCTCACCGCGCTGCACGCGCGCTTCGATGTTGGCGGGGGAGGGGTCGAAGGCCTCACCCTGCGCGACCAGCGCGCGGCCCTGGTAGCTCTCCACCGACTTCGCCACGTCCACCGGGGGCGGCAGTTCGGAACGGTCCGGCTTCGCCGTGGGAACGAAGGTGCCCATCGTGCGGTTGGAGCCCTTGAGGTACGTGGCGGCCACGCGGGTGACGTCCGCGGGGGTGACGGCGTCAACGCGGTCGCGGTGCAGGAAGAGCAGGCGCCAGTCGCCCACCGCGGCCCACTCCGACAGGAGGATGGCGGCGCGTTCGGAGTTGTTGAGCAGCAGCTCCGTCTGCTTCGAGAGGCTCGTCTTCGCGCGGTTCACCTCCTCGTCGGTGAAGGGCTTCTTCGCGGCCTCCTCCACGGTCTGCAGCAGCGCCTCGCGCGCGGGGGCCAGGGGCTGATCCTGCCGGGCCTCGGTGCTGAAGCCGACCACGCCCGGGTCGCGAAGCTGGAAGTTGAAGGCGCTGACACGCGCGGCCTTCTTGGTCTCCACGAGCGCCTTGTAGAGGCGGCCGGAGGGCGAATCGCCCAGCACCTCGGTGAGCACGTCGATGGCGGCGAAGTCGGGGTGGGCGCCTTCGGGCACGTGGTAGAGGCTGGTGATCAACTGGTTGTCACCCACGCGGCGCAGCGTCACCTCGCGCTCACCGTCCTGGGTGGGCTCCTGGGTGTACGTGAGGGGCACGGGCGTGGCGGGGCGCTGAAGCTTGCCGAAGGTGGACTGCACCAGGGCCAGGGCCTTCGCGGGCTGGAAGCTGCCGGCGACGACGAGCACCGCGTTGTCGGGGCGGTAGTAGCGCCGGTAGAAGGACTGGAGCCGGTCGATGGGGACGTGCTCCAGGTCCGCCTTGGCGCCGATGGTGGCCTTGCCGTAGTTGTGCCAGAGGTAGGCGGCGCTCATGGTGCGCTTGAAGAGGATGCCGCGCGGGTCGTTCTCCCCGGATTCGAACTCGTTGCGCACCACGGTCATCTCGCTGTCGAGGTCCTTCTGCGCGATGAAGCTGTGGACCATGCGGTCCGCCTCGAAGGTGAGCGCCCACTTCAGGTTGTCGTCCGACGCGGGCAGGGTCTCGTAGTAGTTGGTGCGGTCCAGCCAGGTGGTGCCGTTGGGACGCGCGCCGCGTTCGGTGAGGGCCTGGGGCACGTTGGGGGTGGTGGGCGTGCCCTTGAACATCAGATGTTCAAGCAGGTGGGCCATGCCCGTCTCGCCGTAGCCCTCGTGCTTGCTGCCCACGAGGTAGGTGACGTTGACCGTCACGGTGGGCTTGGTCGGGTCCGGGAAGAGCAGGACGCGCAGGCCATTGGGCAGGCGGTATTCGGTGATGCCCTCCACGCTCGCCACGGGGGTGGTGGCGGACGGCTTCGTCTGCGCGCGAGCGGTGACGGCGGGCTTCGCGGCGGGGGCCGGGGCCGCCCACACGGGCGGGCCGGCCACGAGCAGGACGGCCAGCAGGGCGAGCGGGGTACGACGCGGCATGCGGTCCTCGGGGTGCGGGGGAGTGGGCACGGGACTTCTAACCGCTCCAGGGGGTCCTGCCATCCCGAGCATCTTCACGCCCGGCGGCCGGGCGTCCGCGGAAGGCCCTGGTGGGCCGTGGAGGGTCGTGCCCCGCAGTTCCAACCCAGGAGGTTGTACGCTATCCTGGCGCGGATCCGCTCCGCAGGGCGGACAACTCCCCATGTCAGGAGGGGTTGATAGGAGACCCGCTCTCCACGGGAGGAACGGCATGGCGACGGCGATGGGCGGGGATGTGGTGATGCAGATGCTGCGGGAGTTGCGCGAGATGCAGGAGGAAGCGCGGATCCAGGATGCGCGGACGGACGCGGTGATTGACGCGGTCATCCGGCAGACCGAGCTGATTCTGGAACACTCGCGCATGCACTTCGAGCGCACGCGCGTGCTCTTCGCGCGGTCACGGGAACTCTCGGCTCAAACGCGGGTGCTTTTCGAGCAGACGCGGGTGCTCTTCGATCGCACCGATGAACTCTCGAGGCATATCGGAGTGCTCTCCGAGAGCACGGACACGTTTCGAGAGAGTTTGGAGAAACTCGCCGACCAGATGCAGACGCTGGCGCGGGAACTGAAGGGAGTCAAAAGCACACACGGAAGGATGCTCGAGCAGGTGGCTCGCTCGCTCCACCGGCTCGCGGAGGCCCAGGACTCCGACCGCCAGCGCATCCACGTGCTGGAACTCAACCTGGACGGAACCGGGAAGCCCTGAGCCTCCAAGACACAGGGCGGTCCGAAGCACCGACCGCCCCGCGTCCTCGGGGTCGCCGGCCCGCCCCCCGTCCACCGGGAGGGGCGAGCGCCACCTGCCGTCAGCCGTCTGTCAGCCGGTGCAAGGCAAGCATCGTCCCGCGCGTGCGTTGATGGTAGGCCGCCCGGAGTCGGGGGGCCGTCCCTCGGGCACGTGGACACCAGGAGTCCTTCCGGATGAAACGCTTCTTCATCGGCGCGCTGGCCTTCATTGGAGCGCTGTCCGTCCTCTTCGTGGTGGGTGTGGTGGGGTTGTTGATGCTCGCGTCGTCGAGCAAGCCGGACGTGCCGTCCAACCTGGTGCTGGAGCTGGACCTCCAGCAGCCGCTGCCGGAGTACACGCTGGACACGTCGTTCGCGGGTGCCTTCGGGGACACGCCCACGTCGCTCAGGGACGTGGTGGAGGCGCTGGAGAAGGCCGGGACGGACTCCCGGGTGAAGGCGCTGGTGGTGCGGGTGGGGCAGCCGGGCAGCGCCTCGCAGGTGCAGGAGCTGCGGGACGCGGTGAAGGCCTTCCGCGCGACGGGCAAGCGGGCGGTGGCGTACGCGGACGGCTTCGGGGAGGCAGGCAACGGCACCGGGGCCTACTACCTGGCGACCGCCTTCGACGCTGTCTACATCCAGCCCTCCGGCGACGTGGGGCTGACGGGCCTCACGGTGGAGACGCCCTTCGCGCGCGACGCCTTCGAGAAGTTCGGCGTGAAGGCGGAGTACGGCAAGCGCGCCGAGTACAAGAACGCCGTCAACACCTTCACCGACGCGTCCTACGGCGCCCCGCAGCGCGAGGCCACGGAGGCCTACGGCAACAGCCTCTTCAACCAGGTGGTGAAGGGCGTGGCGGAGGGCCGCAAGCTGTCCGAGGACGAGGTGCGCTCGCTCATCGACCGCGGGCCGTTCATGGGCCAGAAGGCCCTGGACGCGAAGCTGGTGGACGGGCTGCGCTACCGCGACGAAATCCACGACGAGCTGAAGAAGCTCGCGGGTGACGGCGCCCGGTTCCTCTACGTGGACAAGTACCTGGAGCGCGCGGGCCGTCCGCACCAGACGGGGAGCACCATCGCCCTCATCTACGGCGTGGGCGAGGTGCAGCGCGGCAAGAGCCAGTCCAATCCGCTCTCCGGTGGACAGGTGATGGGCGCCGACACGGTGGCGGCGGCCTTCCGCAAGGCGGCGGAGGACTCGAACGTGAAGGCCATCCTCTTCCGCGTGGACAGCCCGGGCGGCAGCTACTCCGCGAGCGACACCGTGCGCCGCGAGGTGCAGCGGGCGCGCGAGGCGGGCAAGCCGGTCATCGTCACCATGGGCACGTACGCGGCCAGCGGCGGCTACTTCGCGGCCATGGGCGCGGACAAGATCGTCGCGCAGCCGGGCACGCTGACGGGGAGCATCGGCGTGTACAACGGCAAGTTCGTCACCGCGGACTTCTGGGCGAAGTTCGGCGTGAACTTCGACACCCTGGACTTCGGGAAGAACGCCTCCTACGCCAGCTCGGACCTGGAGTTCACGCCCGAGCAGCGCGCGCAGTTCGAGTCGGAGCTGGACGCCATCTACCTGGACTTCACCACCCGCGCGGCCCAGGCGCGCAACATGCCGCTGGAGCAGTTGCAGGCGGTGGCGAAGGGCCGCGTGTGGACGGGCGAGGACGCGAAGGAGCGCGGGCTGGTGGATGCGCTCGGCGGCTACGCCACGGCGCTGGCGCTGGCGAAGGAGGCCGCGAAGCTGGAGAAGGACGCCCCGGTGCGCCTCCAGGTGTTCCCCCGTCCCAAGGCCACGGGCGAGGTGCTGTCGGAGCTGCTGGGCAAGAACGACGCGGACAACAGCGACGACGACGCGTCCGGGGCCCACGCGGGAATCTCGCCCCAGGTGCTGGAGCAGGTGCGGGCGGTGTACCGGGTGGGCGCGAAGCTGGGGCTGACGTCGCAGGGCCGCGAGGGCCGCATGCTGTACGCCCCCCCGCCGGAAGTGCGCTGGTAGCGTCCGGCCGTCAGAGGGAGAGGGGCAGGCCAGCGCGGCCTTCGTCGGGCCGCACCGGCCGCCCGAAGATGCTGTGGTAGCGCAGGGAGTGCGCCGCGCAGCGGCTGCGGCGCGGATCGAAGACCAGGCATTGCGCCACCGGGCCGGCGTACACATGCAGCGTCACGCCCGGGGCGCTGGTGGAGCACACGCGGTGGATGGGCGCTCCGGCGTCACGGAAGTCCACGTGACCCGGGCCCACCGGGCCCACCCGCTCCGGCGCGCCCAGCCGCGCCGTCCCGGGGCGGGTTCCGCCCTCCAGCAGCGGGTAGTTCTCCAACAGGAACTGGCCGCGCTGGACGCTGAACCAGCACTCCTGCCCGTCATGGTCGTGGATGGGCGAGGACACGCCCGGAGACCAACAGTTGACGATGACCTCCAGGCCCTCGTCCCGGTGGACCAGGTTGCGCGTGTAACGACCGGGTAGGAAATGAAGGTAGGGCTTGAGGCTGGAGGGCTCCACCTGGAGCCCGGCCATGGAGGCGTCCACGCCGGCCAGTCCGCCAGGGGACGAACGCCGCGCGCGGAGCATCCGCACGAATTCTCTCAGGCACGCATCAGCCATGCTTACAGGCTAGGAACGTCTCCGACATCTGGCCACCCTCGGGTTGAGCGTTGAACGTACGCTTTGTCGTCCCCCCCTCAAGGATTGGGACTTCGTACGTTCAACGACGGCGAAGGCTCCGGAATCACGAAGGCGGATCCGTCCTCATTCCTTTCGTCGGCGACCTGCCCATCGAGCTTACAGCCGCCCGCCAGTCTTCGGTTGGGTTGTAATTTTACACTTCCATGCGGTAGAGGGAAGCGAGTGGTGGAAGGTCGACCCGGCCGCTGTACCGAGGGGGGCCGAGGGGAGCGAGCAATGAAGAAGCGTTTGGGGGACATCCTGCTCGCGCGGGGTGTGGTGGATGCGATGCAGTTGCAGTCGGCGCTGGCGTACCAGCGCAAGTGGGGCGTGGCGTTGGGGCAGGTGGTGGTGGACCAGCGCTTCTGCACGGCGGAGGCGGTGTTGTCCGCGTTGGCGGCGCAGTCCGGGGTGGCCGCGGTGGACCTGGACGCCCAGCCGTTGGACGCGACGCTCGCGAAGCTGATCCCCCTGAAGGTGGCGGAGGCGCACCGGGTGGTGCCGTTGCGGCTGGAGGGCCAGGGTCCTCGCGACACGGCGCTGGTGGTGGCCATCGCGGCGCCGGCGAGTCTGGCGGCGCTGGACGTGGTGAAGAGCGTGTCCGGCAAGGCGCGGGTGGTGCCCCTCTTGGCCACGGACGCGGCGCTGGGCCGGGCCATTGGCCGGCTGTACCGGGGTGAGCCGGCGACGCCGCAGCGCCGTCCGGGGATGGAGGGCTTCTCGCTGCCCGAGTGGGACGAGTCGCTGCCCCTGGTGGTGGGCACGTCCCTGGCGGAGCTGACGCAGATGGCGGCCCCGGAAGGAGAGGTCCAGGGCCTGCCGATGCTCGCGCCCCTGGAGCCCGCGCGGGTGCCGGTGCCGGCGGCGCGCGTGACGGTCCGCGAGCAGGTGCTGGTGTACGGCTGGGGCGCGGAGGCGGCCGCCGGGCTGGTGCGGGTGCTGGGCGACGCGGGCTTCACGGTGAAGGTGGCGAGCACCGGGGACGTGTGCACCGCGGTGGAGACGCAGGTGGTGGTGGCGCCGCTGCCCGCGATGGAGGTGCTGGCGCAGCGGCTGCGCGCGCAGGTGCTGGTGGCCGGCAAGGCCCCGGAGCGGGACCTGCCCCGGGCGCAGGCCGTGCACGCCCGGGGGTTCGTGGCGGCGCCGGTGGATCCGGAGCTGCTCCTCAGGGCGGTGCGGCGCCTGTCGCGCGGCTCCGACGAGGCGCGCCTCAAGCACGCGAGCTGAAGGACGCCGTCATCCGGAGGATCCGGATCCACGCCGGGTGCCGCGCGGATCCGGACCGACCCAAGACCCCGGTCCTCGCGGATCAAGGCACCGCGACGAGCCGGGGCAGCTCCTCCGTCACGTCGGGAAGCCACAGCGAGCCCAGCTCCAGGGACACGGAAGGGAAGGGCTCGGCGCGCACCAGCGCGTCGTCCTCGTGGCTCGCGGTGAGGAGCCAGCCGCGCTTGAGACGCTGGTAGATCTCCAGGGTGCGCGCGATCGGATCCACGAGCCACACGTAGGAGACCCCGGCGCGCGCGTACAAGGGCAGCTTGCGCGCGCGGTCCAGCGCGGTGGTGGCGGGGGTGAGCACCTCGCAGACCCAGTCCGGAACCAGGGTGAAGAAGGCGGCACCGGGCTCCGGCGGCGCGGCGACTCGCTCACGGCGCCACGCGGCCAGGTCGGGCACGAGGAGGTCCTCGCCCAGGTGCAGCTCCGGGGCGCGCAGGAAGCACCAACGGCCGTTGCCTCCGCGACGCTGGTCCAACCGCTCTCCCAACTCCACCCCCATCATGAAGGCCGCGCGCGCGGGCGCCACGGAAGGCCGAGGCGAGGCCACCAGCTCGCCATCGAGGATTTCACCCACCCAGCCCGACGGCAGCGCCGAGAGCAGGGAGTGGGAGGTGGGTTGAAGGTGCTGAAGTGCCGTCATGAATCCTCGGGGAGCGCCGGGTAACGCGAGGCATTCTAGGGAGGGGTCTGACATGCCGGCCGGCGCCCGGCGGGGGGCTATTTCCCGATGCAGAAGCGCTGGAAAAGGGTGTCCAGGAGTGCATCGGAAACGCTCGTTCCGGACACTTCTCCCAGCGCCTCCAGCGCGAGCCCGACCTCTCCGGAGAGGACCTCCAGGGTGGACACGCGCGACGCCTCCTCCGCGCGGCCCAGCGCCTCGGCGGTGCGACGCAGGGCATCCGCATGGCGCTCGGAGACGAGGGCCACCGCCGAGGGAGTGCCACCGCCCCACAGCCGCCCGAGCACGGAGGTCCGAAGCCCCTCCACGCCCTCGCCCGTGAGGCCACTGACGCGCGGCCTGCCGTGGGAGGGGAGGGACGTTCCGGACGCAGCGCCCGGACCCGCGAAGGACACGGACGTCGCGGACGCAGCGCGCGGACCCGGGAAGGGCAGGGACGCTTCACGCTCCTCATGCGCGGGAAACCCGGGCACGGACTCCCAGGGCGCGGACACGGGCGCCACGTCGCACTTCCCGGTGACGACGAACACGGGCGTGGCGCCAGCCTCGCGCACCCAGGAGGAGGCCTCCTCCCCGGAAGCCTCCGGCGGCAGCACGAGCACCGCCAGGTCCACCGCCGCGAGCAGGTCCCGCGTGCGCGCGATGCCCAGGGCCTCCACGCGTCCGGGGGCCTCACGCAGGCCGGCGGTGTCGTAGAGCGTCACGCCCAGCCCGTCCCATTCGACGCGGGCCTCCAGGGCATCGCGGGTGGTGCCGGGCTCCGCGTCCACGAGCGCGCGCTCCTCGCCCACCAGCCGGTTGAACAGCGTGGACTTGCCCGCGTTCACCGGGCCGTACAGGGCCACCCGCGCGCCCTGACGCACCAGTCGTCCCCGTCCCACCTCCGCGCGCAGGGCCTCCGCTTCGGAGCGCAGCGTCGCGACCCGGGGGCCCGCGTCCTCGTCCGCGCCCTCCGCTTCGTCGGGGAAGTTGAGGACCCCTTCCAGGTCGGCATGGAGCGCGCGCAGCGGTTCCTCCAGCGCGCGGATCCGCTCCGCCAGCGCTCCGGACAGCCCGGCGGCGGCGGCGCGCACGGCCGCCTCGGAGTCCGCGGCCACCAGGTCCGCGACCGCCTCCGCGCGGGTCAGGTCGATGCGGCCATTCAGGAACGCGCGCCGGGTGAACTCGCCGGGAAGGGCAGGGCGGACGCGCGCATCCTCCAGCGTCCGCGCGAGCAGGAGCCGCAACAGGCGCGGACTGCCATGCGCCTGGAGCTCCACCACGTCCTCCCCGGTGAAGGACTGCGGCGCGCGGAAGTAGAGGAACAGGCCTTCATCCAGTACGCCGCCGGACGCGTCCACGAACGTGGCCAGGTACGCATGGCGCGGCGTGGGCACCTCGGGGACTCCAGGTGCGAGCGCACGGCCCACCTCCAGCGCGGCCGGCCCGGACAACCGGAGGATGCCCACCGCTCCCGCGGCGGGCGCGGTGGCGAGGGCGACGATGGTGGCGGAAGGAGGCGTCATGGCGGGGCAGGGGAGGGCACCGGACGCGGGCGTCCTTGCCCCCAAAAAATCAGGGACCGTCGGCGCCCGGGGACCGTCCAAGGACAGGAGGCACGACACCTTCGCCATGGACTCGCGCCGGAGTCCAGGAGCGAGCGTCGCGTGGGCCAGCTCCAGGCAGGCGTCCTTCGCCACGGAGCCATCGCCCCCGTGGAGCACGCCCACCCACGACGGAGGCTTCAACACAGGCCCCCTCATCCGCATCGGGAAGGCCCCCATCGTCGGGCGGGGACTCACACGGGCCGCGCCCCACCCGACCGGCACCGCGACGGCAGCGCCTCAACGACCGCGGAACTACCGGGGACCCTGCGGCGGGGTGGAGCCCCGGGCCGCGCGCTCCACGTCATCGCGGTGTGTCTCGATGTACTTCTCCACCTCGGCGTCTTCGACCTGCAGGTCGCGCAGCACGCCTGGATAGACGAAGCGGAAGGCAGGGGACTCCTCGTCCCCGCGCAGGCGGAAGCTCATCTTCAGCACCGCCGCGCCGTACAGCTTGTCTTTCAAACCCTTCGACTTACCCATTCGCTCCTCTTGCTCCCAGACGCCCGCCGGCGGCATGGACGGGCCCTTGTCCGGGCGCCCGCTCAGGCGTCGAGGTCGTCTTCGTCATCGTCCGGCAGCATGCTCCGCTTGGGCATCGGTGCGGGCTTCGCCGGAGTGAACACCACGCGTCGGTTGCGGCCTTCGCCTTCCGCCGCCACCTTCACACCACCTACTCCTTCTACTGCCCTGAGGACGCGCGCGCGGTCCTCCGTCTTCATCGCGGCGAACGCATAGAAGCGCCCCAGGCTGGCGGACTTCTCGGCGAGCTTGCGGACGGCCTCCCGCAGCACCGCATCCTCCTCGCACTGCACCGAGCGCTCGTCCGCCTCCGCGCCCTTCGACTGCGCCGGCTGAGCGGCCGCGGCCTTCGGGGCCTGGGGCGCGGGCTGCGCACCCCGGGCAGGCCGGGCAGGCTGCGCGGCCGGAGCGGCGTTCCGGGCGGGCTGCGTGGCCGGAGCGGCGGCCGCCACCTGGGCCACGGTCGCCGTCGGAGCAGGGGCCTGCGCCGGAGCCGCCTCGCGACGGGGGCGGGGTTCCGGATGGCCCCCCGCGCCGAGCATCACCCAGCGGCGTTCGACGCCGGGGCGGTGGAGCATCTTGTTGAGCAGGAACTGGAGCGAATCCAGCACCTGGCTGCGCTTGCCGGCTTCCACGCCCGGAGGCGGACCGGACTCGAAGTGGAGCGCCACGGACAGGCTGCCGTCGGCGGCGTCCTGCAGGTCCAGCCGGGCCGGGAAGCCCATCAGCCCGAGGATGTCAGTGAGCAGCCGCTCCACCCGGGGGCGGAAGTCCGCCCCGCCCGCCCCAGCCTGCGTTCCCTGCGGCCCGCTCACTTGCGCTTGCCTCCCCCGGCGGTGACCACCGCCGGTGTCCCGCCGCCCGTCTGGCCCTTCTTGCGGTCCAGCCACTTGCGCAGGCCGTACTGCTGCCCGATGGAGAGCACGTTGTTCGTGAAGATGTAGAGCGACAGACCGGCGGGGTACTGGAGCAGCGTGAAGGTGAAGATGATGGGCATCACCCAGGTCATCATCTTCGCCTGCGCCGCGTCCATCATCTGCGGCTGCATCTTCTGCGTGATGATCATCGACACGCCCAGCGCCAGCGGCAGCAGGTACGTGGGGTCCTTGTACGTGAGGTCCCGCCAGATGGGCCCGACGAACGGCTCACCGTAGATTTCGAAGCTGTTGCGCAGCGACGTGAACAGCGCGATCCACACCGGCATCTGGATGAGCAGCGGCAGACAGCCGCCCAGGGGGTTCACCTTCGCCTCCTGGTACAGCTTCATGATCTCCAGGTTCTGGCGTTCCTTGTCGTCCGCGAACTTCTTGCGGATCTCATCCATCTTGGGCTGCAGCACCTTCACCGCCTCCATGCTGACCATGGAGCGGTAGGTGAGCGGCAGGAGCGCCAGCTTCACCACCACGGTGAGCAGGATGATGGCGACGCCCCAGTTCCCCACGATGCCGTGGAAGAACCGCATGATGGAGAGCAGCAGCTTGCAGACCACCGCCCAGATGCCGAAGTCGACCGTGTCCTCCAGCATCGGGTGGTACGTCGTCGCGGGCAGGTTGGCCACCGCGCGCAGCTCCGCGCCGGGCGCCGGGCGCAGCAGTTCCGGATCCTTGGGGCCCAGGTAGCCGCCGAAGCGGAACGTGGTCGTCTGGCCGGGGGCGACGTTGAGCGGGAAGGCCGCCGCCACTTCGCGCTCGGTGGGCGTGGCGGTGAGCGTGCAGTGGCCGGCGAGGGGCCCGTCCAGCGGGTAGAGCGCGGACAGGAAGTACTGCTGGTCGATGCCGAAGAAGGAGACCTGCCCGCGCGTGTCTTCCGGCGGCTTGTCGCCCGGGGACATCTTGTGGAGCTCATCCCCCACCCAGCACGCGGAGCGGCTCAGGTTGCCCACGCCGCCGAAGAAGGACGGCGCGTGTTCGAACTCCGGGTCGATGGCGCGGCTGTAGTGCAGCTTCAGCTCGCCCGACTGCGCCTGCGCGGAGGTGTTGCGCACCTGGAGGGTGTAGGCGAACTCGAAGCCGTCGCGCGGCCACAGCACCGTCTTGGTGATTTCCCACGGGCCCTGCCGGCCGGTGAAGACGACGGTGCCGCCGTTGTCGGTGGGGTTCTCCTGCACCGCGTAGCGGGTGTTCGCCGCGAGCGGCGCGCCGCCTTCGATGGTCACCGCGAGCGGCAGGGGCTGACCGGCCACCGGGTGCGCCACGTTCATCTGCGGCGGCGGGGGGATCTCCTTGCCGAAGAGCAGCGCGAAGCCCTCCTTCACGGAGAGCGACTGCTGCTCGCGCATCTTCACGCCCTGGAGCACGGCGGAGGTGAGGCCGGCGCCCTCGGAGGAGAAGGTGTACTTGACCTCCGGACGGGCGACGTCGGTGGTGCGCACGGGGGGCGGAGGGGTTTCGCCCGGGGTGCCCGCGGCGTCACCGGTCGGCGCCACCGGCGGCGGCACGGCGGCGACGGCCGGGGTGCCAGCATCCAGGGTGGCGGCCATCTCCACGCCGCCATCCGCGCCCGCGTCCGTCGGCGTCTTGGGGGCGAAGAAGAAGGTGTACGCGGCGGTGGCCGCGAAGGAGAGGGCGAGCGCCAGGAGCAGTCGCTTCTGTGAATCGTTGGACTGGGGCGACAGCGGGTCGTTCGTCATGGAT
>NZ_RAWD01000579.1:0-2568 GCF_003612065.1 Corallococcus sp. CA047B | reverse complement strand
GCCCCGCGACCACCGGCGGCCCACCCTGCCGCGCCACCATGCCCGGAGGCTGTGCCGACACGACCGGAGGCGGAGCCACCACCGGAGGACGCGCGGGCCCCAAAGTGGGAACCCCACCCGGGCGGAAGCTCTCGCCCCCCGGCGCAGCGCGCACGGGCTCCCCCATCACGATCTGCGGAAGCTCTTCCTCCTCGGGGCTCTCGAAGGGGAGCATGGGCGCGCTGGCCACGGCCGGCGCCGCGTCCTCCGCCTCCGAGTCATCACTGAGGAACTGTCCCGGCGCGAGCCCCCCGAACATCGCGGGCAGCTGCGGCTCCGGCCGGACGGGCGCGGGCGCGGCGGGAGCCGGCATCGGAGGCAGGGGCACGGTGGCCACGGAGACAGAGCGACGGATGGGCACGGGCGCGGGCGCCGGCAGGGCCTTCGTCGGACGGTCGATGCCGTAGTGGCGCGCCTGGTAGTGGAACAGCCGCAGCTCCGGCGTGACGTACGGCACGATGCGCATCCCGGTGATGAACCCGAGCGCATCCGTCGTCTGGAGCTCCAGCGGGTTCGCCATGGCGACCTTCAGCCGCCGGCCCTCCACCGCGAGCGGGAACGCCTGGTGCTTCTCCGCCTGGTCCGCCGTCAGCAGCTTGAGCGTGGCCTCGGTTACGGCGTCGAAGTCCGCCTCCATCGCGACGGGGAAGTGGGTGAGCTCCCCCAGCACCATGCCCACCGTCTCGATGTCGAGAAACCCCAGCTCCACCAGCCGGGTGCCCAGGCGGCCCCCGTGGACGAGCTGGACGCCCAATCCCTGGTCGAGCTGCGCCTGCGTCAGGAGGCCCTTGCGGACCAGCGTAATTCCAAGCTTGTCGGCCATGTGCCGACGGATTCTAGACGGCTTCGCGGCACGTGAAGAGGGTGCGCAAGAATACGACTTCCGCGCCTTCCCTGCCCGCCTGCTTGGACTGGCGGCCCCAGGCTCCGGAGCCCCGGGCCGTCAGTACGCGTTCTTCGACAGGAAGCCGCCCAGCGCGGTGCGCAGGAGGATCTTCAGGTCCATCAGCAGCGACCAGTTCTCGATGTAGTACAGGTCGTACTCGATGCGCTTCTGGATGGACGTCTGGCCGCGCAGGCCGTTGATCTGCGCCCAGCCGGTGATGCCCGCCTTCACCTTGTGGCGCAGGTGGTAGCGCGGAATCTGGCGCTTGAACTCCTCGATGAAGACGGGGCGCTCCGGCCGGGGCCCCACGAGGCTCATGTCGCCGCGCAGGACGTTGAAGAACTGGGGCAGCTCATCCAGCGAGTACTTGCGCAGGAACGTGCCCACCGGCGTGCGCCGGGCGTCCACCGCGCTGGCCATGGTGGCGCCCTGCACCTCCGCGTCCACGCGCATGGTGCGGAACTTGAGGATGGGGAAGGTCCTGCCGTCCATGCCCATGCGCTCCTGGCGGTACAGGATGGGCCCCCGGCTCGTCGCCCACACCACCAGCGCCGTCGCCGCCATCACGGGCGCGCTCACCAGGATGGCCAGCAGCGAGAACAGCACGTCGAACACGCGCTTGGCCACGCGGCTCCAGCCGTCCATGGGGTCGCCCTGGAGGCTGATGATGGGCAGGCCGCCGAACTCCTCCAGGCCGCCGTACAGGGTGATGTACTGGAACAGGTCCGGGACCACCTTGACGTCCACGGTGCGCAGCGCCAGCTGCTCCATCAGCGGCTTCACCTGCGCCTGGTCCTCCAGCGGCATGGCGATGATGACCTGATCCACCGGGTGCGCATCCAGGTACGCCTCCACGTTGCGCACGTGGTCCACCACGCGCACGCCGCCCACCCACTGGCCGACCTTCTCCTCCTTCAGCGACAGCACGCCCACCACGCGGAAGCCCAGCTCGCGGTGGCTCTCCACCGTCTCGATGGTGCGCAGGCCCAGGTCCCCCGCGCCGATGACGAGGATGGACTTGAGGTTGTAGCCGCGCCGGCGCACCTCGCTGAGCACATGCCGGAAGGCCAGCCGCGACAGCGCGATGAGCGTGAAGGCGTAGACGACGAAGATGGCGATGGTGAGCCGCGAATAGCGCTCGCGGATGAAGTACGTCACCGCCACCAGGACGAGCGTCGCGGTGATGGTCGCCTTGAAGAGCTCGAACAGCTCCCCCATGTGCGTGCGCGAGCGGTTGGTCGCGTACAGCCGGGCCTGCCGGAACGTCACCGGGAAGATGACCAGCACCATCACCAGCGAGACGAACGTCTCGCCCGGCGGAGGGATGCCCTCGGTGATGGGCATGACGCCGCTGAAGCGGGTGAAGTACGCGAGCACGAACGCCACCGCGAGCATCCCCGCGTCGGCGGCGACCTTGATGGACGTGTAGAAGCGCTGCAGGCGACCGAACACCGCGGTGACTCCTGTCGGAAGGACGGGGGGAGAACCGCCGCTTCCATTGCAAGACGCGCACCCTGGACCCCAGGCACCGTCACCTGCCCGACACCGGCCCCCCGGGCGGCGTCCTAGCACGGGTTTTTCCGTAAAACCAAGGGGTTGCCCCGGAGGGCACCCGACACTCCGGCTGTCTCTTAAACACATCT
>NZ_RAWD01000578.1:0-2623 GCF_003612065.1 Corallococcus sp. CA047B | reverse complement strand
ACCCCCGTCGCCGCCCCTGCCCTGCTCACCGCCGCGCCTGCGCCCGCTGAGGCTGGCGCCACGCCCGCCCGGCCAGACGGGCCCGGGGGAACGCCCGCCGCTCCCGCGCTGGAGATGGTGACGGCGGAGGCGCTGGAGCTGAACACCGCGGAGCCGCCCCGGACGGGTCCGGTGATTGGCATCGACCTGGGAACGACGAACTCGTGCGCCGCGTTCGTGCGCGGCAACAAGCCGGGCGTGTTGCCCAGCCGCGAGGGCCACAACACGGTGCCCTCCATCCTCGCCTTCAACCAGCGCGGCAAGCTGGTGGTGGGCCACCCCGCCAAGGGGCAGATGCTGACCAACCCGCGCCAGACGGTGTACGGCGCCAAGCGCCTGGTCGGCCGGCCGTACGGTTCGCCCATCGTCGAGCAGATCAAGGATCGCTTCCACTACGAGATCGCCGCCGGTCAGTCGGGCGAGGCGGCGGTGCGGCTGGGCGATCGCATCTATTCGCTCCAGCAGATCTCCGCGCTGATCCTCCGCGAGGTGCGCGAGGTGGCGCAGAACCAGCTGGGCCAGCCCATCTCGCGGGCGGTCATCACGGTGCCCGCCTACTACAACGACAACCAGCGGCAGGCGGTGCGCGAGGCGGGGAAGCTCGCGGGCCTGTACGTGGAGCGCATCCTCAACGAGCCCACGGCGGCGGCGCTGGCGTACGGCTACGGGCGCAAGCTCAACCAGCGGGTGCTGGTGTACGACCTGGGCGGTGGCACCTTCGACGCGTCGGTGCTGGAGCTGCACGACACCGTCTACGAGGTGATCTCCACCGGCGGTGACACGTTCCTGGGCGGCATCGACTTCGACAACGCCATCGTCGAGTACCTCCTGGAGGAGTTCCGGCAGCAGACGGGCCGGACGTTCCAGGGCGACCGCGTGGCCCTGCAGCGCATCAACGACGCGGCGGAGCGGGCCAAGTGCGCCCTGTCCGAGCGCTCCGAGATGCGGGTGCACGTGGCCTTCGTGACGATGATCGACAACAAGCCGTACGACCTGGACGTCACGCTCACGCGCCAGAAGCTGATTGCGCTGACGGAGAAGCTGGTCGACCGCACCGTGCAGGTCTGTGACGAGGTGCTGCAGGCCAAGGGGCTGAAGCCGCAGGACATCGACGAGGTGATCCTCGTCGGTGGGCAGAGCCGCTTCCCGCTGGTGCACGAGAAGATCACGAAGTTCTTCGGCCGGCCGCCCAGCAAGGGCGTGCACCCGGACGAGGCCGTGGCGCTGGGCGCGGCGCTCCTGGCGCACAGCCTGGGACAGCTGGAAGGCGTGGTGCTCATCGACGTGCTGCCCATGGCCATTGGCGTGGGGCTGCCGGGTGGGCGCTTCAAGCCGGTGCTGGAGCGCAACGTGGCGCTGCCGGCCTCCAAGATCTACACCCTCTCCACGCACCGGGATGATCAGACGGAGCTGGAGCTGTCCGTGTTCCAGGGCGACGCCGAACGGGCCCCGGACAACGAATACCTGGGCACGCTCCGGCTCGCGGGTCTGCCCAGGCGTCCGCGCGGCGCGGTGCAGGTGACGGTCACCTTCGAGGTCAGCAACGAGTCGCTGCTGAAGGTGATTGCCCGGGAGGCCACGACGGGCCGCGAGGTGGTCAGCACCTTCACCACGCGGGACACGCCCGAGGCCGTGAAGGCGCGCCTGGCCCAGACGGAACCCGAGCTGGGCCCGCTGCCTCCGACGCTTGCTCCTGGAGCAGGCAACAGTGCGTCGGCGGCCCACGCCAGCGGTGCGCGGAACGTGGCCACGGCGGCGCCTGTCGCACCGGTGCTGACACCGGACGCAGTGGTGGTGTCGAAGCAGAAGGGCTTCATGGGCTGGCTGAAGGGACTCTTCGGCCGCGCCTGATTTTCGCGACGCCAACCCCTGCTCCCTGAGTGGGCTGGCGACAACAGGTACGTAGCAGGGCCAGGCACGGCGAGTGCCTGCGGGATTGCGCGCAAGGGCTGCTAAGAAGTGTCGGCGCTTTTTCGACACTTCGGACGGCTCACCGTGCCTGACTTCTCGCGAACCCTTCCTGGCGTCCTGTTGAATCTCGCGGTGGGGCCTTCCGCCCACGCGCCGCTCTACACCTTCCTCGGAGAGGTGGACGGCGACGAGGTCGTGCTCAGCGCCTTCGAGCTGGACGTGCGCGCGCGTCGCATCGCCGCGGCGTTGCAGGCACGAGGCGCGGTGGGCGAGCGCGTGCTGCTGCTCTACCCGCCGGGCCTGGACTACGTCGCGGGCTTCTTCGGCTGCCTCTACGCGGGCGCGGTGGCGGTGCCCGCCTATCCGCCGGACCCGATGCGCCTGGAGCGCACCCTGCCCCGCCTGCGCGCCATCATCCAGGACGCGCAGGCGTCGGTGGTGCTCACCACGTCAGGCATCCTGGAGCTGTCGGACTTCGTCTTCGAGCAGGCGCCGGACTTCCGCGCGCTGCACTGGATGGCGACGGACGCGCTGCCGGAGGGCGGTGAGAAGGACTGGCGCACGCCGGACGTGGGCGCGGAGTCGCTCGCGTTCCTCCAGTACACGTCCGGGAGCACGGGCACGCCCAAGGGCGTGATGCTCACGCACGCGAACCTGCTGCACAACCTGGGGC
>NZ_RAWD01000577.1:0-2650 GCF_003612065.1 Corallococcus sp. CA047B | reverse complement strand
AACGAAGCCGTCCGTACGGGTGCGTCCTTGGGCAGGCCCGCGCGTGCGGGGGCCTCCGCGTCCAGCAGGTAGCGCGGCAGGCCCGGGGCCTCCACCGTCCCCTCCAGCGACTGCTGCGTCAGCAGCAACGACATCCGCGACTCGGACACCATCAGCGCCAGGCGGTCCGCCGGGTAGGACGGGTCCAACGGCACGTACGCGCCTCCCGCCTTCAGGATGCCCAGCAGCGCTACCAGCAGCCTCGGCGTGCGCTCCAGGCACACGCCCACCAGCACCTCCGGGCCCACGCCCTGGCTTCGCAGGTGGTGCGCCAACTGGTTCGCCTGCGCCTCCAGCTCGCCGTACGTCAGCGCTTCTTCTCCCGGGGCCACCACCGCCAGCGCGTCAGGCGTCAAGCGTGCCTGGGCCGCGAAGCGCTCGGCAATCCCCTGCTCCGCGGGCAGCGCCACGTCGGTGTCGTTCCACTCCACCAGCACCCGCTGGCGCTCCGCCTCGCCCAGCATCGGCAAGTCGAGCACGCGTGCGTCCGGACGGGCCGCGATGCCCTCCAGCAACACGCCGAAGTGCGCTAGCAGGCGCTGCACCGTCGCCGCGTCGAAGAGGTCGGTGTTGTATTCGAGCGCGGCCGTCAGGCCCTGGCCCGACTCCACCATGTCCAGCGACAGCTCGAACTTGGCGGTGCTGCCCTCGGTCTCCAGGGCACGCAGGGTCAGCCCGGAGCCGGTCGTCGGCGCGGAGGACGGCGCCCCGTTCACCACGGAGAACATCACCTGGAACAGCGGCGAGCGGCTCAGGTTGCGCTCGGGCTTCAGCTCCTCCACCAGCTTCTCGAACGGGACCTCCTGGTGCGCGAACGCGCCCAGGGTCGTCTCACGCACCTGCTTGAGCAGGTCCCGGAACGTGGGGTTGCCTTCCAGGTTCGCGCGCAACACCAGCGTGTTGACGAAGAACCCGATGAGCCCTTCCAGCTCCGCGCGATTGCGGCCCGCGATGGGAGAGCCGACGCTCACGTCCTGCTGCCCGCTGTAGCGCGACAGCAGGACCTGCCAGGCCGCGAGCAGCACCATGAACGGCGTGGCGCCCTCCTTCTGGCCCAGCGCCTTCAGCGCGGCTTCTACCTCGCGGGGATAGTGGGCGGTCACCACCGCGCCGTTGACCGAGGGCACCGCCGGAATGGGCCGGTCCGTGGGCAGTTCGATGGCCTGCGTTGCCCCCTGCAACTGCTTGCGCCAGTACGCGAGCTGCGCGTCCAGCACCGGTCCCTGGAGCCACTCACGCTGCCAGGCGGCGTAGTCCACGTACTGGATCGCCAGCTCCGGCAGCGGCGACGGCTGCCCCTGGCTGAACGCCCCGTAGAGCGCCAGGAACTCCCGCAGGAAGATGCCGCGCGACCAGCCGTCGGAGATGACGTGGTGCAACGTCAGGAGCAGCACATGCTCCGTCGCGGTGAGCTTGAGCAGCATCGCGCGCAGCAGCGGCCCCACGGAGAGCGTGAAGGGTTGCTGCACGTCGCGGAACACGCGCAGACGGGCCTCGGCCTCACGCGCTTCGGCGGGCAGGGCCTGGAGGTCCACCAGGGTCAGCGTCAGGGGCTCGGGCGGAGCGATGACCTGCACCGCGCCGCCTTCTTCCGCGCGCAGCGTCGTGCGAAGGACCTCGTGACGGCGCACGAGTTCATCCAGGCAGCGCTGGAGGGCTGGCACGTCCAGGACGCCGTCCAAGCGGACCGCGAGCGGGATGTTGTACTGCGGGTTCTGGGGCTCGAATTGATCGAGGAACCACAGCCGCTGCTGGGCGAAGGACAGCGGGAAGGACGCCGCGGTCCGAGGACGCGCCACCAGGGTCGCCGCCGGATTGGCCGCGCTCTTCTGGCGCAGCTTCCGCATCAGCAGGTCCTGCTTCTCGGGCGACAGGGAGGAGAAACGCTTCGACGAGTCACTCATTGGAGGTCTTCCTGCCGTTCGCCAGTTCCGCGTCCAGGAGGGCCTGCGCCTCGTCACCGGACATCTCTTCCATCTCCGCCATCAACAGCGCCAGCTCTTCGGGATCCACCTGCGCGGCCTGGGCCTGCATCACGAGCACCGCGAGCGTCTCCACCGTGGGCGACTCGAACAGCTCGCGCAGCGGCAGCTCCACCTCGAAGGTCTGACGGATGCGGGAGATCGCCTGCGTCGCCAACAACGAGTGCCCGCCCAGCTCGAAGAAGCCGTCGTGGATGCCCACGCGCTTCACGTTCAGCAGCTCCGAGAAGATGTTCGCGAGCTGCTGCTCCAGCTCACTTCGCGGGGCGATGAACTCTCGAGCACGCGGTTCGGAGTCCGCATCCGGCGCGGGCAGGGCCTTGCGGTCCACCTTGCCGTTCGCGTTGAGCGGCAGCGCCTCCAGCACCACGAGGGCCGACGGCACCATGTACTCCGGCAGCCGCCCCTTCAGCTCGCCTCGCAGCGCGGTGCTGTCCAGCGTGTGGCCAGCCTTCGCTACCACGTACCCCACCAGCCGCTTGTCTCCGGGCACGTCCTCCCTCGCCACCACCACCGCCTCGCGCACGCCTTCGCATGCGCCCAGCCCCGCCTCCACCTCGCCCAGCTCCACCCGGTAGCCGCGCACCTTCAACTGGAAGTCCACGCGCCCCAGGAACTCCAGCTTCCCG
>NZ_RAWD01000576.1:0-2667 GCF_003612065.1 Corallococcus sp. CA047B | reverse complement strand
CGGCAAGCCCGTCCCCAGGCAGCTCAACCCCAACGACTACCGCGAAGGCCCCGTGGAGAAGCTATGAAGACACCCAGCGAAATCATCGAGACGGCCCCTTCGCGCTGGGGCGCACCGCGGCTCGCGGACCTGCTCCGTGGCGCGTTGGCGAATCCGAAGAAGCGCACCCCGGCGGAGTTGGCCAAGCTCGAGCAGGAGTGGAAGCAGCGCGAGGCAACGGACCGCGCAGCCCACGAAGCGGCCCAGGCGAAGACGTGGCCCACGCACCTGCGCCTGTGCGGGGCGCCGGAAGAAGCCGCGTCCGTCCTCGCGACGACGGCCCCGCTGGCCACGCCTGCCCTGGCGACTGCGCGCCAGGCGCTGGCGGAGGGGCTGCGCACCGTGCTGCTCTCCGGGTACACCGGGACGGGCAAAACTGTGGGTGCGTGCGAGCTCTTCCGGGTGGCCACGCGGAAGGAGACGCGGACAGGGCAGCGGCTGGCGGAGTGGGACTCCAGCGCGGGCCTCTTCCTGCGCTGGACGCGCGTCAAGCGCGTCAGCGACTACCTCACCGAGGACCGCATGTTGT
Organism: Corallococcus sp. CA047B; assembly: GCF_003612065.1. Classification (NCBI taxonomy): domain Bacteria; kingdom Pseudomonadati; phylum Myxococcota; class Myxococcia; order Myxococcales; family Myxococcaceae; genus Corallococcus; species Corallococcus sp. CA047B. Next base: position 2,099 of record NZ_RAWD01000576.1, on the reverse strand, counting down.
ACCAGCGCGCGTGCACCGTGCGCGTGCTGGTGCTCGACGACCTGGGCGGCATGCCGGGGGAGACGCTCGGCGCCCGCCACCGGGAGTTGCTGGAGGAACTGGCGGACCGCCGCGACCGGCCCGGGCTCGTGACGGGCTACACCACGAACCTGCCCCTCGTCAGCGAGGGCGGCGCACCGAGCGCCTTCCGCGCCTGGGCGGGGGACCGGGTGGTGTCGCGGATGTGCCGCAAGGGCACGTACCTGCTCCGCGACTGCGGCGCGCGGGACCTGCGGCAGGAGGGCGGGCGATGAGTTGCCGCAAACGCCCCGAGGAGCGCATCCGCTTCTACCGTCGCGGCACGACGACGCTCGATGAGTTCCGCGAGCTGCGGCGGCGAGCCCTGGCCCGCGTCGCCCGCGGGGAGACGGTCAGCGAAGTCGCGCGGGACATGAGCATCACCGCGGACACCATCAGCCAGTGGTTGAGCCGCGCCCGGAAGGCCGCGGCGGGCGTCGTCATCCCCTCGCGCCGCGTGGCCTTCCACGGCCCGTGCGCGGAGCCGTGGTGCGAGCGCCGGTGCAGCAGCAAGTACGGGTACTGCTGGAAACACACGAGCGTCTACGTCTACCGGCCGCGCCGCGCGGGACTCCTGCCCCAGGCCGAGGAAGTGCGTCCGTGAGTGCCATCATCCTCGCCTGCGGCAGCAGCGGCCTCACGCTGAACCACCTGCCGGAGCTGCGCCGGTACATGCAGCGCTTCGCGACGCACCCCGGGACGCGCCTCGTCCACGGCGCCGGGGACGCGCGGAAGACGGATGAGCCCGAGGCCTTCGGCGCGGACCGCCTGTGGGAAGTCGCAGCCCACCTGGAGTGGCCCTGGTTCCGCGTGGAGGACGTGGAGCGCTTCCCCGCGGACTGGAAGCACGTGGGCGCCAGCGCGGGGCCGCGCCGCAACGAGGCCATTCGCGACGCCCTCCGCGCCCTCGCCGCCGAAGGCCAGCGCGTGGGCTGGGTGGCAGCGCACTCGGACAGGAACCTGGGCCGGGGGACGGCCCACATGGTGACGCTCTGCCGGGCCGAAGGCTGGCCAGGCCGGGCGCTGATTCTCGCCCCTGACGGGCGGCTCGTTGAGGAGGTGCGGTGATGCCGATGTGCAAGGTGGAGAAGACGTTGACGTGCCATTGCGGCAAGGTGTTCCGAAGCCGCCACCCGAGGGCGCGGTGGTGCAGCCTGTCGTGCACCCAGAAAGCGAAGCGCATCGGGCTGGCCGACACCTACGACCCCGAGGACCCGGGCGGCAAGTACGGCGTGCCCCTGGACGGGCTCGACTTCGAGGCCCGCGAGCGGCAGCGCGAAGAGCGCATCGCGAAGCTTCTCGCGGACGACGTCCCTCTCGCCGCGCTGTGCGAGCGCTTCGGCTGCAGCGAGCAGTTCGTCCGGGGCGTCGCCCAGCGGCAGGGACTGCCCGTCACCCCTGGCTTCACCGGCGCCCCGCCGGTGCTGGGAGCCTGACATGGCGTGCATCCGCTGCGAGGTGCATCTCGTGTTGCCCTACCCGCCCAGCGCGAACACGTACTGGCGTGCGGCGAAGGGTCGCGGCCTGGTGCCCTCCCGCGAGGCCCTGGCCTACAAGGCCGCCGTGGCCCGCGTGGCCGCGCTCGCGCAGGTGAAGCCCCTGGCCGGGCCGGTGCGCCTCACCCTCACCGTGTACCGGCCGCGCAGGACGGGCGACCTGGACAATACGCTCAAGGTCCTCAACGACGCCCTCAACGGGCTGGCTTGGCTGGATGACGAGCAGGTGGTGTCCATCCACGCGGAGCGCGCGGACGACAAGGCTGCACCCCGGGTGGAACTGGTCGCCTCTGCCGAGCGCTTCGCCACACCCACGGAGGCAGACACCCACCGGCAGGCCCGCCTGGAGCGCGCGAAGAAGGCCCGTACCACCAGAAACAAAAACCGGGCGGCGACAAGGCTCGAAGGTCTAGCTGCCCGTCACGGTCGCGCTGGAAGCCCCGCCAGCCACCTCGACCGCCAGGAGTCCGCCCTCGCCCCGTCCAACGCAACGGCGGGCCCGTCCCGGCCGCCAGAATCGATTCCGGAGGGGGTGCCACGACGCCC
>NZ_RAWD01000575.1:0-2675 GCF_003612065.1 Corallococcus sp. CA047B | reverse complement strand
CCCCCGGGGGCCCCCGCCACGGCTCCCCCGCCGAGAGGACGCATGCCCGCGAACGTGTTCCCGCAGCGCCCGACGTCTGTCCGGATGCGCTTCGTGTCGAAGTGGCTCCCCCGCGCCGCGATGGTGGCCCTGCTGGGGCTGTCCGCGCCCGCGACCGCGCAGCAGCCCGAGCCCCCCACGACGGAGAACCTGCCGCCCCCGGTGCTGCCACCGATGCCGGAGCGCCGGCTCTTCTTCACCACCCTCAACGTGTTCCGCTACAACCCGCTGGGGCTCGAGTCGCAGAACAAGCTCATCTACCAGAAGCGCCTCTTCGACAGCCCGTCGCTGCTCCTGCGCGACACGTTCGCCAGCGCCGCGGCGAGCCTCAAGCTGAGCCCGGCGTTCTTCAAGCTGGGGCCCGTGGTGGAGCTCCAGCCCGTGGCGGTGCTCAACCTCCGCGCCGGCTACGAGTACGTCCAGTTCTTCGGCACCTTCGGCAGCGTCCAGTCGTACCCGGATTCATTCCAGAACTACGACGACGACGTGCGCGACGTGACGAACGACCAGGCCTACGGCACCTCCGGCCACCACTTCTTCGTGGAGCCCACGCTCCAGGCGAAGGTGAAGTCGGTGGCGCTGCGCACGAAGGTGGCCTTCGAGTACTGGAACGTGGACCTGCGCGACGGCAGTCCGACAGGCACCTTCTATGATCCGACGCTGGACACGCTGGTGCCCGGCAAGGGCTGGGTGCTCGCCAACGACACGGACCTCATCTGGATGAACGGCCGCTGGACGCTGGGCGCGCGCTTCTCCGCGGTGTGGCCCAGCTACGACGACGACTCGGGCGCCGTGGATCCGCTGCCCGGCCGGAGCCTTCCCACCAACAAGCACATGCGCGTGGGGCCCATCGTCGCGTACGCCTTCGACACCCGCCCGGGCGGATTCATGAACAAGCCCACCGCGCTGCTCATCGCCGGCTGGTACCTCACGCACGAGAACCGCACCAGCGCCATGCCCTACCTGCTGGCCGGCTTCTCCTTCAGCACCGAGCTGCTCGGCGGCCGCTGAGCCTCACCCGAAGCCCTGGGCGCGCAGCACCGCGCCCAGCGGCGCGGCCTTCTCGCGGTACGCGTCGAACAGGCGCACCGCCAGCTCCGGCGACGGCTGCGTCCAGCGCCAGGCCCCGTGCCCCGTGCCGCCCTCGCACCGGATGAGCGACGTGCGGACGTCTTCCGCGTCGCGGAAGGACAGGTGTTCGAACAGCACGGGGTTCTGGCTGGTGAGGAACGCCTGACGTTCGCCCACGTCCTTCACGCACGCCTCCACCAGGTCCGGGTGCAGCCCGTCCGGCAGCTCATCCGCGATGACGAACGCATCGTGCACGTCCAGGTAGTAGAGGAAGGACAACAGCCGCCGCTGGCCGTACCCCAACTGCTCCTGCGTCACCGGCGCGCCGTCCTTCCGCACGAACGCGAAGCGGAAGCCGCTGAAGCCCAGCCGCCCGCCCTGCGACAGGGGCGTCGTCTCCGTCACGTCCACCGTGAGCGTGCCGGACGCGAAGCCCGCCAGCGCCACGAAGCGCGCGAGGAAGCTTCGCGGCAGCGTTTCGTGACGGAACATCAGCGTCGGGGGCAGCGGCTCGTGCTCCACCTGCTCGCGCAGCCACCCGGGCATCCACGTGGGCAGGGCCATGAGCCCCAGGGGAAACAGGTCCTCGCCCCGCCGCTCCATCGCGTAGCGGATGGCGCCAATGCGCTCGAACATCCCCAACGCCTCATCGAAGCGCGGCGGCGCCAGCAGGAACGTGCGGCGCAGCAGCTCCTTCAGCCGGTCCTTCACGCCGCGCTCCAGGTACTGCGCGGCCATGAAGAGCAGCGTCCACACGGAGCGATCCAACACCGACCAGTGCATGCGCCTGGAGAAGCCGGCCGCGCCGTCCACCTCGCACGCGAAGCCCGTGGCGCTCGCGCGCATCACCAGCCGCACGTCCTCCGCCGCGTCCCAGCGCACCGTCGCCACGATGGAGGGCATCAGCCCATGCGCGAGCCCCGCGGGAGGCAGTGCCAGCGCCTCTCCTGGCCCCTCCTCCGCGCCCGTCGTCGCGGGCAGCGCGGCGGGCGGCTCGTTGCGCACGGCCACCTCCACCGTCAGCCCGTCGAAGCGCAGCGCGTAGTCCAACGCGAACGGCTCGCGCAGAAGCCCGGAGAAGTCCGAGCACACCACCGTGGACACCAGCTCCAGGAGCGTCGTGCGACCGCTGCCCATCCCCCCCACCACCACGTTGAGCGCGGGGCCGAACGTCAGCACCGTGTCCGGCGCCAGCTCGCGGTAGTGGTGGACGTGCAGGCGGGTCAGCTTCATGGCGCGCGCAGTCCCTTCGCCAGCTCGTGCGCCAGCCGCTGCAAGAGCTGCGTGTTCTCCGCCTCCGCGGCCTTCAGCTTGGGAAGCTGCGCCTTCAGCTCCTCCAGGTCCTTGCCGCGAGTGCTCAGGTCCTCCGCGCCCAGCTCCAACCAGCGCCCCAGCTCCTTCGCCGTCAGCTCCAGGTGGAACTGGAAGCCGTAGGACCTCCCCAACCGGAACGCCTGCTGCGTGTAGCGATCCGTGGACGCAAGCAGCGTCGCGCCCGGCACCGGCGTGTACGTGTCCCCGTGCCAGTGGGCCACCGCCGTGCGCGCCTTCGCCCCCGCCACCAC
>NZ_RAWD01000574.1:0-2682 GCF_003612065.1 Corallococcus sp. CA047B | reverse complement strand
GGACCCCACCATGACGACCGCGACATCGCAGCCGGCCGCCCCTCCCCTTCCGGCCTGGAGTCGGGCCTTCCGCAACATCTCCCGCCAGCATGGCTTCCAACCCCTGCGGGTGGAGGGACGGATCCCGGAGGGGCTCCGCGGGTCGCTGTTCCGTCTGGGCGCGTGGACGTTCGACGTGCACGGGCTGCCATTGCAGCACTGGTTCGACGGTGACGGCGGCGTGATGGGCGTGCGCTTCGGGCCGGACGGCGTCCAGGGCGCGGCACGGCTCGTGGACTCGCGCACCATGGTCGCGGAGCGGAAAGCGGGCCGGCAGCTCTTCGGCAGCTACGCCATGCCCACGCCGCTGCGCAACAAGCTGCTCAACCCCCAGAAGAACAACGCGAACACGGCGCTGCTGCCGTGGAACGGCAAGCTGTACGCGCTGCACGAGCCGAACCTCCCCGTGGAGCTGTCCACGGAGGACCTGACCAGTCTGGGCGAGACGAACCTGGACGGCGTCGTGCTGAAGTCGTTCTCCGCGCACCCGCACCGCGTCCCCTCGCGGGCGACGACGTACAACTTCGGCCAGCACCACGGCCGGGTGAACACGCTGGAGCTGTACGCCCTGCCGGATGGCGGCAAGGCGCGGCACATGGGGTCCGTGACGCTGCCCGGTGCGACCATGGTCCATGACTACCGGGTCACGGACCGCTACCTCATCTTCTTCCTGCCGGCGATGCGCATCGACGTCTTGAAGATGCTGCTGCGCATCGGCGCGTTCGCGAGCAACGTCTCCTTCCGGCCGGGCGCGGCGTCGGAGGTGCTGGTGGTGCCCATCGACGACGTGGCGCACCCCATCCGCATCCCCGCCGACTCCTTCTTCAACTGGCACTTCTCCAACGCCTACGAGGACGGCGACACGCTGGTGGTGGACTACGTGCGCTACCCTGACTTCGCCTCCAACCCGTGGCTGGGGGACCTGGTGCGCGGCAACCCGTCCACCGACGCCGACGGCATGCTCCACCGCGCGGTCATCGACCTGAAGGCCCGCACGTTCCGCAGCGAGCAGCTCATGGACCTGAGCTGCGAGTTCCCCCGCGTCGCCCCCAGCGTGGAGTGCCGGCCGTACCAGACGGCCTACCTGGGCGCGCACTCCACCCGCGAGGCCCGGCGCGGCCTCTACGATGCGGTGGTGCGGCTGGACCTGGACACCGGCCGCGTGACGCGGGCCGCGCTGGAGGCGGGCCAGTACCCCTCCGAGCCCGTCTTCGTGCCCCGCCCCGGTTCGAAGGCCGAGGACGACGGCTGGCTGCTCACCCAGGTCTTCGACACGAAGACGGACACCACCCACGTGGCCGTGCTGGACGCGGAGCGGCTGGACGCGGGGCCCGTGGCGCGCTGCCACTTCGAGCACGCCCTGCCGCCCACGTTCCACGGCGCGTTCGTCCCCGCCTGAGCGGCCCGTCAAACGACGAAGGTCCACCCGCGCATCGCACGGGTGGACCTCTTCACGTCGAACAGCCGTCAGCGGATTACAGCTGGCCGCTGTCCGCGATGACCACCGGCTGGCGCGTCTGGCCGGACTGCGAACCCACGCCTTCGATCTTCTTCACCACGTCCATGCCCTCGACGACCTTGCCGAAGACGACGTGCTTGCCGTCGAGCCACGGCGTGGGGACCGTGGTGAGGAAGAACTGCGAGCCGTTGGTGTTCTTGCCGGCGTTCGCCATGGACAGGAAGCCCGGGCCCGTGTGCTTGTGGATGAAGTTCTCGTCGTTGAACTTCTCACCGTAGATGGACTCACCGCCCGTGCCGTTGCCCGCGGTGAAGTCGCCGCCCTGGCACATGAACTGGGTGATGACGCGGTGGAAGGCCGAGCCCTTGTAGTGCAGCGGCTTGCCAGCGCGGCCAATGCCCTTCTCACCCGTGCACAAGGCGCGGAAGTTCTCCGCGGTCTTGGGAACGTCGTCGGAGAACAGCTCCATCACGATACGGCCGGCGGGCGCTCCACCGATCGTCATGTCGAAGAAGACCTTGGTGTTTGCCATGTTCACGTGCTCCACGGTGCGGGTTGGGCCAGAGACTGAAAAGGGCGTTCGTGCCGGGACGTACCAGACACGAGCGTCGTGAAGGCACGAGCTAGCACCGTCGCGTGCGCTGCGGAACAAATCCCGACACGCTCAGGCCCCCGGGCTGCCCGGCGGGGGGCCTTCGCGGAAGAGGTCCCCGAGCTCCAGCGTGATGGCCCGGCGGCTCAGGCGCAGCGACGCGAGCGCGAGCACCGCCGTGGTCCCCAAGAGCGCCACGCCCAGGGAGAAGGCCACCACCGGCAGCGCCTCCGGAACCTGGACGCTGCGGCGCAGCAGGTACAAGAGCGACGTCGCCACGAAGGACAGGAGCGCCGCGTACGTGAAGGCGATGGCCCGCGCGAGGATGGCGTGGCGGCGGTCCATGATGGACACCTCCTCGCGCAGGAGCGCCCGGCGCGCATGGCCCTCCGGCAGCGTGCGCCATTCGCGGACCATGTCCCGGATGCGCGCGGTGATGCGTGAGATCTGGTTGTCCAACCCCGTCGCCAGGATGCCGCATCCCGACACCATCACCGCGGGCGTCACCGCCGTGCCGATGAGCTGGATGGAAGAGAAGTCCAGGCCGTCCGTGACGCCGTTCATGCCCCCCTTCTGGCCCACCCCTGTCTCT
>NZ_RAWD01000573.1:0-2685 GCF_003612065.1 Corallococcus sp. CA047B | reverse complement strand
CCCTGGATCATCACCACCGGAGGCCCCTCCCCCTCCACGAACCCGCTCAGCGTGCAGCCCCGGTGCGGCGTGCCCCTGCGGGCGGAGGGGGAATCCATGGCGTCTCCTGAAGGAAAGCCGCGCGGAGGTGACACGCACGGTGAAGTCGAAGGCTACTTCGGAGTCCGCTCCGTGTGGGGCAGCCCAGGCCCGGATCCAGCGCCAGCCGTCTCTCCGCACCCGACGCATCAGGTCCCCACCGAAGGGAACCCGGTCGCGGCCACGGACACGCCCTGACAGAGAACAGCCTCCCGCGTGAGACAACCCGGTGAGACACCCTCCCGTCAGGGCGTCACATGAAAAACCCAGACACCGGTTACATGTTTTACGGGCCTGATCAGCGACGGGTTCCCATGCGGAGAGCGCGTGCCCGAGCCAGCAGGCAAGGCGGGGAGGCATCGGGGACCCATTTTACAGAGGACCCCCAGGCGCTAGAGCATCTGTTTCAAATGGGTCAATCCTGCCTCTTCACCTTCGACCTCCATCACGGGTTCGCTCGTTTCAAGAACACCCGGCACGGGAACGTTTCACGGCTCGCGGCCCTGGTGGGCTCCGCGCTGCTGCTCGTCCTCGCGTGGGCCCCCGCCGCGCACGCGGAGCCGACGCAGGCGACGACGACGGTGCCCGCGCTCGAGGGCTGGCGCTTCCGCTGGGGCGACTCACCCATTGAACCCGACGGCGTGCCCACCTGGGCGAAGCAGGCGGAGACGACGGAGGGCTGGCAGCCCATGACCGCGCTCAAGGAGCCGCCGGAGCGTGGGGACCGCACGATGCTCTGGCTGCGCATCCCGGTGCCCGCGGGCCCGTGGCTCGAACCCGCGCTCTTCCTGGGCAACGTCGCCAACGCCTTCGAGGCCTACGCCGACGGTCAGCGCATCCACGCGAGCGGGAAGCTGGCCCCCCAGGGGAAGGAGACGATGGCGAACATGGCCTGGCACGTGGTGCCCCTGCCCCCCTCCAGCGTGGGCCGGCACGTGCTGCTGCGCATCCAGGGCACGGGGCCGGCCATCGGCGTCACGCGCGATGCCCGGGTGGGCGGGCGCTATGACCTGCTCGCGGCGGAGGCGCGCCGGGGCCTGCCGCCCTTTGTCATGGGCATGCTGCTGATGGCCATCGGCCTGACGTCCCTGGGCGCCGCCATCCTGCGCCGCCAGCAGCGGTTGCTCGTCGCGCTCGCGGTCTTCGCCGTGGGCTCCGGCATGCTCCTGCTCGGCTCCAGCACCATGTCCACCGCGCTCTGGAACGCGGAGGCCAGCGGGAGCGTCCTCACGCTGCTGGGTTCGTACGCGGTGCTGCCGGGGCTCGCGTGGTTCATCTCCGATACCGCGGGTCCGGACAAGCTGCGCTGGTTCCGCCGGTTCGCGGCGGTGGTGACCGTGCCCGCCGTCTTCCAGGCCGTGCTCGCGCTCATCGACCTGGGGGCCGTGTGGCGGCTCCTGCCCGCCTTCATCCTCTATTCGCTCCCCGGCCTCATGGTCTGCGTCGCCGTCGCGGCCATCCAGGCGTTGCGGGGTGACGTGGATGCGCGCATCTTCGTCGCCGGGCTCTGCGTCCTCACCTTCGTCCTCTTGCTCAGCACGCTGCCCATGCTCGGCCTGATGGAGGCCACCGACAGCCAGGTGCACTGGGGCTTCCTCGCGGTCACGCTGTCGCTCGTGGGCATCGTGGCGCGCCGGTCCTCGTTGGTGGTGCGCTCGCTGGCGGAGCACGCCCAGTTGCTGGACGCGCGGCGCAAGGAGGTGCGGGCCCTGGCCCAGAGCATGGGCCGAGGCGCGGATGAGCTCGCCGCCGTCGTGCAGCAGCTTCGCACCACCAGCGAGGAGCAGACCGCCGGCATCAGCCGCCAGGCGTCGGCGCTCCAGGAGCTGGAGCAGACGGTCCAGGAGATCCGCCAGGGCTCGCACGTGACGGCCGACAAGGCCCGCATGCTGGCGGCCTCGGCGGAGAGCGCGGAGCGGGTGGGACGCGAGGGTGGCGCCGCCATCGACCGCACGCTGTTGGACCTCGCGGCCATCCGGACCGAGGTGTCGGAGATGGCCGCGCGCATCCTGGCGCTGGACGAGCGCACCCGGGAGGTGTCCGGCATCGTGGACGACGTGAAGACGCTGGCGGATCAATCCAACATGCTGGCCATCAACGCCGCCATCGAGGCGGTGCGCAACGGCGACAGCGGCAAGGGATTCAGCGTGGTGGCGAAGGAGATGCGCAGCCTGGCGGACCAGTCCATCCGGGCCACCCAGCGCATCCGCGACGTGCTCGACGGCGTGAGCGCGACCATGCGGGAGACGGCGAAGATGAGCGAGCAGGGCGAACAGCGCGTCCAGGTCAGCCTCAACGCGGTGCGCACCTCCGGCTCGCAGCTCCAGAAGCTCACGGGCATCATCGGCGACACCAGCGGCAGCGTGCGGATGATCACCGAGGCCGTGGCCCAGCAGGACACGGGCACCTATCAGATTGCCCAGGCCATCCAGGAGCTGTCCGGCCAGATGCGGCGCACGCTGAAGGTCGTGGAGGAGACGCAGACCGTCACCCGCTCCGTCCAGACGCTGGCGGAGAGCATGTCGGGGATCGCCAGCCGAGCGCTCAAGTCCGGCACGCTGGACGAACAGCAGCCTGAAGCCGCGTGACGCCAGGGCGGGCGTGGGG
>NZ_RAWD01000572.1:0-2708 GCF_003612065.1 Corallococcus sp. CA047B | reverse complement strand
GGGTGGGCGTAACAGCGCTGCTACGCTCGGCTGGCGCGGACTGGCGCGCATCGGTGCCGACGAGTGCGAGGCGCTGAGAATCCAGGGGGATACGCGCCAGCTCGGCGCGCTCTGACACAGCTGGAACGGGTTCAAGTCCCGTACTCCTCGCCACTAGAGAGGCCCGGAACCGAAAGGTTCCGGGCCTTTCGCTTTTCTGGCTGCCCGCTGCATCGCGCGCTCCCGGGCCTCCGGTGCGAAGTGGGCGTCGCCGATGGCGGCATGGCTCCCCCACTCCCGCGCAGCCGAAGCCCCGCGCAGCCGTCAGGCGCGCGTCAGCGTGAGGGCCCGCCCTTGGCTGTTCCCTTGAAGTCAGCGGCGGCCCGCCGTGCCATCCGCCCCAGGCGGTGGAGAGGTCGCGCGACTCCGCCAGTCCACTCGCGGCGTCTTCTCCTTCAACGGCTCCTTCCTGGCCTCAGCCTGGGGCGCCGCGCTCACCGCGTTCCGCACCTGCCTGGGGGAGCACTCAAAGGCACCCGGGGGATGCCCGCAGTCGATTACTGCATGGCCCAGACCGACCCACGCCTGATTTGAGAAAGACCGGCCCGCATTCACTCTCTCGCCTCCAATTCATCGGGCCGTGATGGTCCGAACCGAAGGAGGGGGAACATGAAGCGAATCCAATGGTACGTCATGGGCAGTGTCCTCACGGCCGGTCTCCTGGGGCTCGCGCACGAAGCCTACGGTGAGGCGCCCGAGGAGGACCTCTCCATGCACTCGCAATGCAAGCTGCGCCTGCTGAAAGGCAGCTACGTCTACGCGAACAGCGGGTTCTATTTGACGGGAGGTGAGCGGGTCCCCTTCGCGCAGGCGGGGCGTGAGGTCTTCCAGGGAGACGGCACGTTCACGGGCTCGGCGACCGTCAATACCAATGGGGTGAGCTCGCGCATCGTCTACTCTGGCACCTACACCCTCGACTCCAATTGCCGCGGCACCGCGAAGACCACTGACAACACCGGCGTCACGGATCACTACGACTTCTTCGTCACGAAGAACGGGGAGACCCTGACCTACGTCCAGACCGACCCCGCCTACATCACGGCCACCTTCGAGGTCCGACGGGACGACTGACGTTCCTGGATGCCGCCGGGCAGAACAGACGCCCGGCGTCCCAGGCCCCTCCGCCAGTCCATGGCCAGCCGCTTCAGGCATATCGACGGGAGCGAAGCCATGGTCAGCTCCCTGGGGCTGGTGCTGCTGGAGTTCGCCACGGGGCGACACCTCGACTACCCGGGGAATCTCAAGGTGGAGGACGAGTCTCCTCGCCTCTCGCGGGAGCAGAGCCAACGCGTGCTCGCGGCACTGGCCACGACGATGGACATGAACCTGCCGCCTTTCGTGGAGGACGCCGTCCAGCGCGCCAGGGTGTTCAGTGGGAAGGACGTGAAGGAGGCCGCGTTCGGGCTGTCCACCTCGCTGCGCTCCGTCTTCCTGCGGTTGCTGTGCCGGGAGCCCGCGTCTCGCTACCCGACAGCGGCAGCGCTGGAGCTGGAGTTGCGCGGGCAGCTCACGCGGCTGGGACCGTACAGCGCGGCGGATGCGGTGAAGGAAGTAGAGACCGCCCTCTTTGAAGGCGGCGAGGCCATGGAGGAACTGAATCTGCTGGAGGACGAGGGCGGCATCGTCCCGGCCTTTCCGCCGCGGAGTCAGGACTCCATCCCCACGGAGCCGCGCCCGCTGCGAAGCGCGGACGAGACGACGACAGAGCCGGGACCGGGCGCCTTGCGCCTGTCACGGCATTAACAGTCGCCGGCTCGACGCAGCCGACCTTCACCCCTGGGTAGCAGCGCGGGCCCTGCGGGAGCCGGGCTGAATGTCAGACGTGTGTCCTTTGCTCTCCTCGGAGGTGTCACTCCCAGGGGGCGTGGATGCGAATGACGCGAAGTGGGGCTGTCTGGCTGTGGCTGCTGTTGCCGGTGGCCGCATGGGCCGAGGACGTCCCGGAGGTGCCGCCCGAGGAGGAGGAACAGCGCCCCCTGGACGAGGCCTGGCGCAACTTGCTGCGCGTGGAGGCGACGACGTTGTCCTTCCTGCCGCGGGCGTCGGCACGAGCGAGGGCTTCCTCCAGGTGGAGCCGACCCTCATTCTCGACGGAGGCGCGGAGTTTGGCCTCAACCTGGGCACGCCCGTGCGGTTGCGTCTCTGGGGTGGTGGAGGGGCCGCGGGCTTCGTGCGGAAGGAGGACTGGGACAGCCTCTCAGACTTCGGACAAGTGGTGCGCGGGCTCAAGCTGGGCTCGAACGACGCGCCCGTGGGCGTCTGGTTCGGCGCGCTGGAGTCCTACAGCCTGCTGTCCGCGCACCTCGTGCGGCGCTACTCCAACCGAAGCAATCCCGACTACCACCCAGCGGGCGGCTTCCTCACCGGCACGCTGGGGCCCCTCTATACGCAGGCGTTCGTCTCGGACGTGCTGGGCGCGCGACTCATGGGGGCGGAAGTCGCGCTGGACCTGGAGCACGTCCTCATCGGCCAGCCCCGCGCGCAGGGTCGCTACACACTGGCACTGTCAGCGGTACATGACTGGGGGGAGGCCGGAGGTCACGCGCCTCCGGTGACGCTGGCGCACCTGGACGCAACCGCCGTGGTGGTGGTGCGGCCGGGCTTCGAGGCCCACCTGCATGCCGGTTGGGGCGGACGGCCCGGTGTGGGCGGCGCATGGGGGGCGGTGG
>NZ_RAWD01000571.1:0-2740 GCF_003612065.1 Corallococcus sp. CA047B | reverse complement strand
GGGGGAGGGTGGCACCGGGGGGCGTGCGGACGCAGACAAGGGGCATGAGGAAGAGCCCGAACCATGATCCGCACCCCCTGGTCCAGGTCGAGCACTACGAGCGCTACGTGGGCGCGGAGGTGGTGGAGCGCATCCTGGAGAAGGCCCGGCCGCTGCAGGATCTGCGGGTCGCGCACGTGAACTCCACGTACTACGGCGGCGGGGTGGCGGAGCTCTTGTCACCGCTGACGCTGTTGATGAACAGCGTGGGCATGGTCACGGAGTGGCGCGCCATCCAGGGCCCGCCGGACTTCTTCAACATCACGAAGAAGATGCACAACGCGTTGCAGGGCGCGGACATCCACCTGACGCCGATGAAGGCGAACATCTACGAGGAGGTCGTCTACGAGAACGCGGTGCGCAACCGGTTGGACCACGACCGGGTGATCATCCATGATCCGCAGCCGCTGCCCATCGTGCGGCACAGCCGCAAGCGCGGGCCGTGGATCTGGCGCTGCCACGTGGACCTGTCGCGCCCCAACCCCGCGCTGTGGGCGTACCTGAAGCCCTTCGTGGAGCAGTACGACGCGACGGTGATGAGCATCCCGGAGTACGCGCGCGAGCTGAGCGTGCCGCAGTTGTTCTTCATGCCGGCCATCGACCCGTTCTCCATCAAGAACCGGGAGATGAACGACGCGGAGATGGACGAGCGGCTGGCGCACCACCGCATCCCCACGGACCTGCCGCTGGTGGTGCAGGTCTCGCGCTTCGACCGGTGGAAGGACCCGGAGGGCGTGGTGTCCGCGTGGCGACTGGCGCGCAAGCAGACGCCGTGCACGCTGGTGCTCCTGGGCAACATGGCCGCGGACGACCCGGAGGGGCAGGAGGTGTACTCGGAGGTGATGCGGCACCGCGACGAGCGGCTCATCATCCTGAGCCGCGAGGACACGGCGTTGGTGAACGCGCTCCAGCGCCGCGCGGCCGTGGTGGTGCAGAAGTCGCTGCGCGAGGGCTTCGGGCTCACCGTGGCGGAGGCGATGTGGAAGGGCACGCCCGTCATCGGTGGCGACGTGGGCGGCATCCGCCATCAGATTGAGGACGGGCACAACGGCTTCCTGGTGGACTCGGTGGAGCAGTGCGCCGAGCGCATGGCGCAACTGGTTCGGAGTCCGAAGCTGCGCCACCAGATGGGACAGCACGCGCACGAAACGGTGCGCCGCCGCTTCCTGCTCACCCGCTACCTGGAGCAGTACCTGGACCTCTTCAACGCCTTCGAGACCCGCTATCACCTGCGCCCGCTGCCACACCTGACGACGTGAGGACCGGCGTCGTTCGTCCCTGGTGGACCCCGCTTCCCTAGAGCGAGTCGAGGAACGTGAGCAGCGCCGCGCGTTCCCTGGCGGACATGCGCCGCACGGCTTCGCGTGAGGCGGTGGCTTCGCCGCCGTGCCAGAGGATGGCTTCCAGCACGGAGCGGGCCCGGCCGTCGTGGAGCAGGTGCGTGTGACCGTTCACGGTGGCGGTGAGGCCCAGGCCCCAGAGGGGCGGGGTGCGCCACTCGGTGCCGGTGGCCTGGAAGTCGTCGCGTCCGTCCGCGAGCGCTTCGCCCAGGTCATGAAGCAGCAGGTCCGTGTACGGCCAGATGCGCTGGTGCGACAGCTCCGGGAAGCCGGGCAGCTCGCCGGTGACGGTGGTGGGGCGGTGGCAGCCCGCGCAGCCCGCGCGCAGGAAGGCGGCCTTGCCCGTGCGCACGTCCTCGCGTTCCGCGCCCCGGCGCGCGGGCACGGCGATGAGGTGCGAGTAGTCGGAGAGGGTGGCGAGGTTCGTGGCGTCCACCTCGGGCTCGCCGCCGGTGGCGCCCTCCAGGCAGCGCGTCTGCGCGGAGGTGCACGCGGACTGGGGGAACAGCGGCGAGGTGAGGCCCATGTCTCCCAGCAGCGCGCCCGCCGCCTGATGCTCCAGGTCGGGCTGGTTGGCCTTCCAGCCGAAGCGGCCCAGCACCTCACGGCCCTGCTTCACGCTCCACACGCGGTTGGGGCGGCCCCGGATGCCGTCGCCGTCACGGTCGTCGGGGTCCGCCCACGCGAGCAGGGTCGCGTCCGGAATGGCCGCGAGCAGGCCCAGGCCGACCATGGGTTGGGCGATGCGCGGGGACATGCGGACTTCAGGGGCGAGCGGCCCGTAGCCCAGATCGACCAGTGTGTAGCGTGGGGACTGGAGGCTCACGGAGCTGGCTTCCGTGAGCGTGAGCGCGGGCAGGGATTCGTAGGTGACCTGCACCTGTCCCTCGGCGGGAAGGTCGGCGATGGCGCGGGGCTGGAACTGGTCGCCGTAGGTGGGCTCGGGCAGGGGCGCACCGTGGGAATCGGCGCCGGGTACGGAGAGGCGGATCAGCAGGGGCGCGGGGGCGCGCGCGCTTCCCACGACGGGAGCGCCCCGGCCGTTGCCGACGTGGCAGGCGAGGCAGGAGGTGGCGTGGAAGAGCGGGCCCAGGCCATCGCGGTCGCGCTGGCTGCTCGGTGCGGGAACCCAGTCCACCTCGAAGTTGGCTTCGCCCAGGAGGAAGCGCGATTTGCGCTCCACCGTGATGTTCGCGACGGGTTGCAGGAAGGCTTCGGGGTCGGTGCGCAACACCGTGGTGGCTCCGCCCATCAGCGCTTCGTCCGGTTCGAGGGGCGCGACCTCCAACGGCACTTCGTCCGGCGTCTCGATGGGGGGCTCGTCCGGAGGCGGGGGGACGCCGGACGAAGTGCCGTTGGAG
>NZ_RAWD01000570.1:0-2740 GCF_003612065.1 Corallococcus sp. CA047B | reverse complement strand
GCAGGCTTGCGTCCTCGGCAATCGCCTTCACGCGCGCCGCGGGGAAGGACGTGTCCATCGGCACGTAGCCGCCGCCCGCCTTGAGGATGCCCAGCATCCCCACCACCGCCTCCACCGTGCGCTCCACGTACAGGCCCACCAGTACCTCGGGGCCCACGCCTTCCTTCACCAACGCTCGCGCCAGCCGGTTCGCCTTCGCGTCCAGCTCCGCGTACGTCAGCTGCTTCCCATCCGCGACCACAGCGATGGCTCCGGGCACCCGCTCCACCTGTGCCTCGAACATCTCGGGGATGCTCTTCGACGGCACTGCCTCCGCCGTCTGGTTCCACGTCTTCAGGACCAACAGGCGCTCGGTGGCGTCCAGCAGCGGCAGCGCCCCCACGGACACATCCGGGTTCGCCGCCACGCCCTCCAGCAGCACCCGCAGGTGCTCCACCATCCGCTCCACCGTCGAACGCTCGAACAGCTCCGTGCTGTAGCCGAGCGCGCCACGGAAGCCTTCGTCCGATGCGGCGAGCGACAGGCTCAGCTCGAACTTCGTGTGCTCACCCTCGACGGGTTCCGGGCGCAGCGTGAGGTCCGGGAGCGCCAGCTCCGTGTCGACCTCGGTGTTGAGCACGAGCATCGCCTGGAACAGCGGCGTGCGGCCCAGATCGCGCTCCGGGCGCAGGGCCTCCACCAACCGCTCGAACGGCACCTGCTGATGCGCGAACGCTCCCAGCGTTGTCTCCCGCACCCGCCCCAGCACCTGCCGGAAGCTGTCGGCCGGGGTCAGCCGCGTGCGCAGCACCAGCGTGTTGAGGAACAGGCCGATGAGCCCTTCCACCTCCGCCCGCGTCCGCCCCGCGACGGGCGTGCCCACGCTGATGTCGTCCTGCCCGCTGTAGCGCGACAGCAACACCTGCCACGCCGCGAGCAACACCATGAACGGCGTCGCGCCCTCGCGGCGTCCCATCGCCTTCAGCGCGTCCGACAGCGGCTTCGTCAACCGCACCGGCACCGAGCTTCCCCGGGACGTGGACGTCGCGGGACGCACCTTGTCCGTCGACAGCTCCAGCGCGGCCGGGGCGCCGTCCAGCTCGCGCCGCCACCAGCCGACCTGCTCCTCCAACGCCTCATCGCGCAGCCAGTCGCGCTGCCACGCCGCGTAGTCCGCGTACTGCAACGGAAGCTCGGGCAGCGGTGAAGGCCGGCCCGCGCTGAAGGCCGCGTAGAGCGCGCCCAGCTCGCGCACCAGCACGCCCGCGGACCAGCCGTCGGAGACGATGTGGTGCAGCACCACCACGAGCAGGTGCTGCCGCTCTCCGGTGCGCAGCAACGTCGCGCGCAGCAGCGGCCCCTGGCCCAGGTGGAAGGGACGCAGCGCTTCGGCATGTGCCTGCCGACGGGCCGCTTCCTCGCGCTCGGCTTCGGGAAGGTCGCGGAGGTCCACCCGCACCAGACCCGACTTGAACTCGGCGGCGATGCGCTGGAAGGGGCGCCCTTCCGCATCCGCGTGGAAGGTGGTCCGCAATCCCTCGTGACGCTCGATCAGCGCATCGAACGCGCGCTCCAGGGCGTCCGCGTCGAGCGTGCCCTCCAGGCGGATGGCATTCGGGATGTTGTAGAGCGGGCTGTCCGGCTCCAGTTGCTCCAGGAAGTACATCCGCTGCTGCGCGAACGACAGGGGCAGCCCGTCCGTGCGCGGCACCCGCACGAGCTCAGGAGCTGGACGCGTGTCACCGGCCCGGGCCCGGGCATCCACCTTGCGCGCCAGCTTCTCCACCGTGGGCGCGTCGAACAGCTCGCGCAGCGGCAGCTCCACGCCGAAGAGGCCGAACACGCGTGCCACCACGCGCGTGGCCAGCAGCGAGTGTCCGCCCAGCTCGAAGAAGTCGTCCCGAGGCCCCACCCGCTCCACGCCCAGCACCTGCGCGAAGAGACCGGCGAGCAATTCCTCGGTCGGCGTGCGAAGGCCGCCAAGGTCCGAGTCCTTGCGCGACTCGCCCTCCGGCACCGGCAGCGCCTTGCGGTCCACCTTGCCGTTCGACGTGAGCGGCAGCGTTTCCAGCACCACCAGGGCCGACGGCACCAGGTAGGCCGGCAACTGCTCCTGGAGCGACGCGCGCAGGGCGGCGACGTCCACCGCCTCGCCCGTGACATAGCCCACCAGCCGCTTGTCTCCGGGCACGTCCTCGCGCACCACCACCACCGACTCGCGCACCGACGGCTGCCGCGACAGCGCCGCTTCGATGTCGCCCAGCTCGATGCGGTAGCCGCGCACCTTCACCTGGAAGTCCGCTCGGCCCAGGTACTCCAGCTGCCCGTCCGCCCGCCACCGCGCCACGTCGCCCGTGCGGTACATCCGTGCGCCCGGCTCCGCGCTGAACGGATCCGGGATGAAGCGCTCCGCCGTCAGCTCCGGCCGCTGCTGGTAGCCGCGCGTCACGCCGTCGCCGCCCACGTACAGCCCGCCCGCCACGCCCAGCGGAGCGGGACGCAGGCGCGCGTCCAGCACATAGAGCTGGGTGTTCGCGATGGGCCGTCCAATCGGCACACCGGCCGACACGTCCGCGTCGCGCGGCACGTCGTACACCGCGCATCCGACCACCGTCTCCGTGGGGCCGTACTCGTTGATGAGCCGCGTGCCCGGCATGTGCTGCCGCCAGAAGTCCAGGCTCCCGGGAGGCAGGGCTTCGCCGCCCACCACCAGGGCCCCCACGCGCCCCGCCGCATCGGATGCCGGCAGCGTCTGGCGCAG
>NZ_RAWD01000056.1:0-34448 GCF_003612065.1 Corallococcus sp. CA047B | reverse complement strand
CCCATCGAGGGGGGAGGGCAGAACGACGGGGCGGAGGCGACCGGGACATGGAAGGATGACCCTTTACGGGACGGGCGGCTTGTCGGAATGTCCGGGGCTCAGCGGTGTTGAGCCGGACGCCCGGGAACCCTAGGCTGCCCGCCGCCCAGGCCGACAGAGGGGACATGAACACCGACATCCGCGCGCTCACTGAACGCGTGCAGCAGGAAAGCAGCTTCGTCGAAGTCCTCAACCAGGAGACCGGCAAGGTCATCGTCGGGCAGCGGTACATGCTCGAACGCATCCTCATCGGCCTGCTGTGCAACGGTCACGTCCTGTTGGAGGGCGTGCCCGGCCTCGCCAAGACGCTGACCGTGCGCACCGTGGCGGACTCGCTCAGCGCCACCTTCATGCGCGTCCAGTTCACCCCGGACCTGCTGCCGGCGGACCTGGTCGGCACGATGATCTACAACCAGCAGACGGCCGCCTTCACCGTCCGCAAGGGGCCCATCTTCGCGAACATCGTCCTGGCGGACGAAATCAACCGCGCCCCCGCCAAGGTCCAGTCCGCCCTGCTGGAGGCCATGGCCGAGCGCCAGGTCACCATCGGCGACCAGACCTTCGGACTGCCTTCGCCCTTCCTCGTGCTGGCCACCCAGAACCCCATCGAGCAGGAGGGGACGTACCCCCTGCCCGAGGCCCAGGTGGACCGCTTCATGCTCAAGGTGAAGGTGGGCTACCCGACCCGTGATGAAGAGAAGGTCATCATGGACCGGATGTCCGGAGGCTCTTCGCCCAAGGCCCAGAAGGTCATCGCGCTGGAGCACCTGGTGCGTGCGCGCGAGCTCGTCCACTCCATCTACATGGACGAGAAGGTGAAGGAGTACATCCTCAACGTGGTGTTCGCCACGCGCGAGCCCGCGCGCTACGGGCTCAAGGACCTGGCGGACTACATCCAGTTCGGCGCCTCGCCGCGCGCGACCATCTCCCTGGCCCAGGCGGCGCGCGCGCACGCGTTCCTTCGCCACCGGGGCTTCGTCACGCCGGAGGACGTGAAGGCCATCGCCTTCGACGTGCTCCGTCACCGCATCGCGATGACGTACGAGGCCGAGGCCGAGGAACTCACCCAGGAGAAGATCATCCAGCGCGTCTTCGACCGCGTGGAAGTCCCCTGACGGCCCGCGCGCCGCCCGAGAACGCCCCGTGCTGCCCAAGGACCTCATCCGCCGCATCCGCAAGTTGGAGATCCGCACCCGCAAGGTGGTCTCCGACATGCTCGCCGGTCAGTACCACTCGGTGTTCAAGGGCCGCGGCATGGCCTTCTCCGAGGTGCGGCAGTACCAGCCCGGTGATGAGATCCGGTTCATCGACTGGAACGTCACCGCGCGCATGAACGAGGCGTTCATCAAGGTCTTCACCGAGGAGCGCGAGCTCACGGTGATGCTCCTGGTGGACGTGTCCGCCTCCAACGAGTTCGGCTCCAAGGACCGCACCAAGGCGGAGGTCGCCGCGGAGGTCGCCGCGCAGATTGCGTTCAGCGCCATCGCGAACAACGACCGGGTGGGGCTCATCCTCTTCTCGGACCGGGTGGAGAAGGTCGTCCCGCCGCGCAAGGGGCGCACGCACGTGCTCAGGCTCGTGAGCGACATCCTCACCTTCAAGCCGAAGGGGAAGGGCACGGACCTGGCGGCGGGGCTCACGTACCTGACGCAGGTGGCGAAGCGGAAGGCCGTGACGTTCCTCGTGTCGGACTTCCTCGCGACGGGCTACGAGAAGCCGCTGCGCCTCGTGGGCCGCAAGCACGACCTCGTGCCCGTGGTCATCGAGGATCCGCTGGAGCAGGTGTTCCCGCGTCACGGGCTCGTGGAGATGGAGGATCCGGAGACGGGGGAGCGCTTCGTCGTGGACACCAGCTCCCCCAGCGTGCGCGGCCGGTTCTCCCGCGCGATGCAGGCCCAGCGCGACGAGCGCCGCAAGCTGTTCCGCAAGCTGGAGTTGGATCACGTGGAACTGCGCGCCGGTGACGACCACGGCAAGGCGCTGGCGCAGTTCTTCAGGGCGCGCGCCCGGAGGATGGCGTCATGAGGCAGGCCTTCGTCCTCGCGGCGGTGTTGTTCTTCGGGGTTCCGGTGGCGCGCGCGCAGGCGCCGGCTCCCGCCCAGGCCCCGGTGGCGTTGGAGTCGGTGACGCCCACGGCGGCCTCCGCGCGGGTGGAGCCGGAGTCGGTGCACATCGGCGAGCCGTTCGTGTACCAGGTGACGCTCACGCACCCGAAGGAGCAGCGCTACGAGCTGGTGGCGCCCAAGGGGGAGGACAGCTCCGTGGAGCTGCTCCAGCAGACGCGCCAGCGGCAGGACGGGCCCAACGACGCGACCACGTCCTTCGGCCTGCGCTTCTCCGCGTTCGAGCTGGGCTCCGTGGCGCTTCCCGACCTGACCTTTGACGTGGCGACGCCGGATGGCCCGCGTCGCTTCGTGCTCAAGGGCAAGTCGGTGGAGGTGGGCTCCACGCTGCCGCCGGACGCGAACGGGCAGGGCGCGGAGCTGTTCGACTACCAACCGCCCCAGGAGCTGCCCATCCGTTCGTGGACGCTGCTCTATGCGCTGGCGGTGGCGCTGGCGGTGGGCTTGCTCGCCTGGATGCTGGTGCGTTGGTGGTTGAAGCGGTCCAAGCGCGAGAAGGTCATCCCGGTGCTGCCGCTGGACGTGCGCGTGCGCCAGTCGCTGGACGCGCTCAAGCGCGAGGACCTGCCCGGCCGGGGCCTCGTGAAGGACTTCTACGTCCGCCTCTCCGAGATCGTGCGTGGCTATCTGGGCGAGCGCTACGACTTCGAGGCCCTGGAGTGCACGTCGTTCGAACTGATGACGCACCTGCGGAAGATTCCCACGCCGGGCCTTCCCGAGGACGCGTTGATGCGCTTCATCTCCGAGTCGGACCTGGTGAAGTACGCCCGCGCCGACGCTGCTCCTGAAATCTGCGCGCAGTCGCTGGCCTTCGGCTACGACCTGCTGGCCAAGACGTACGTCGTCCCCCCTCCGCCCCCCACGCCCGATGCCTCCGGACCTCGCGTTCAATAACCCGGAGGCGCTCTGGGCCCTGCTGCTGGCGCCGTTGCTGCTCGTGCTCGCCTTCTGGGAGCGCCGCCGCCGCGCCACGCTGCGCTTCTCCGCCGCGCACGTCTTCGCGAAGGGAGGGCGCGGCCTGCGCACGTACCTGTTGCCGCTCTTGCCCCTGCTGCGCGCGGCGGCGGTGGTGGCGGCCGTGGTCGCCATCGCGCGGCCCCAGTCGCGGGACTCGCGCGTGCGGGACCTGTCGGTGGAGGGCATCGACATCGTGGTGGCCCTGGACCTGTCCACGTCCATGGAGGCGGGCGACTTCCGTCCGCAGAACCGCCTCAACGTGGCGAAGGAAGTGCTCGCGGACTTCATCACCGGCCGCGTGAACGACCGCCTGGGCCTGGTGGTGTTCTCCGGCGCCGCGTACACGCAGTCGCCGCTGACGCTGGACTACGGCGTGCTCAAGGAAGTGCTCAAGCAGTTGCGCACCCGCGTGCTGGAGGACGGCACCGCGATTGGCGACGCCATCGCCACCTCGCTCAACCGCCTGCGCGACTCCGAGGCGAAGAGCCGGGTGGTGGTCCTCATCACCGACGGCGACAACAACGCCGGAAAGATTTCCCCGCTGGACGCGGCGAACATGGCCGCGTCGCTCCACATCCCCATCTACACCATCCTCGTGGGCAAGGGTGGCAAGGTGCCCTTCCCGCAGGGCACGGACCTGTTCGGCAACACGGTATGGCGTGAGACGGAGATCCCCATCAACCCGGAGCTGATGCAGGACATCGCGGACCGCACCGGCGGCGAGTACTACCGCGCCACGGACCCGGAGGGCCTCAAGCAGGGCCTGCAGAAGGTGCTGGACGCGCTGGAGCGCTCGAAGCTGATGGAGGGCGGCGCCAGCGCCACGTACCGGGAGAACTTCCATCCGTTCCTGCTCCTGGCCTTCGGGCTCGCGGCGCTGGAGTTGCTGCTGCGCGCCACCTTCCTGCGGGTGTTCCCATGACGCCGGGCATGGAGGCATGGCGCTTCACGCTGCTGGGCTATCAGGTGGGCCTGGCGCAGCCGCTGTTCCTGTTGCTGTTCGTGATGGGCCTGCTGCTGGGGCTGCTCGTGTTGGTGAAGGCGCTGGGCCGCAGGACGCGGCTGTCGGCGCTCATCGCGGAGCGGCACGTGGCCACGCTCGCGCCGGGCGTGTCCGTGTGGCGTCCGGCGGTGCAGGGCAGCCTGTACGGTCTGGGGCTGATGCTGTTCGGGCTCGCGCTCGCGCAGCCCCAGTGCGGCACGAAGAGCGAGCTGACCAAGCGCCGGGGCATCGACGTGGTGGTGGCGCTGGATGCCTCCAAGTCGATGCTCGCGCGCGACGTGCAGCCCAGCCGCCTGGACCGGGCGCGCCTGGAATTGAACACGCTCTTGGATGAGCTGAAGGGCGACCGCGCGGGCCTGGTGGTGTTCGCCGGGGACGCGTTCGTGCAGTCGCCGCTCACGTCGGACTACTCGGCGGTGAAGCTGTTCCTGCGCGCGGTGGATCCGGACGTGATGCCCCAGGGCGGCACCAACGTGGGCGCGGCGCTGAAGCTGGCCAAGCAGGTGCTGGACAACGCGGACCGCGGCTCCAAGGAGCGCGTGGTGGTGCTGCTGTCGGACGGCGAGGACCTCACCGGCGAGGTGCGCGAGGCCACGGACGCGCTCAAGGACGCGCACGTGCAGGTGCTCGCGGTGGGCGTGGGCTCGGACTCCGGTGAGCCCATCCCCGTCTATGACCGGCGCGGCGAGTTCGTGGACTACAAGAAGGACAGCAACGGTGACACGGTCATCACCCGCCTGGACCGCGCGGGCCTCACGGCCATCGCGGACGCGACCGGCGGCGCCTTCTTCTACCAACCCAACGGCGTGGCGATGGGGCAGGTGGTGGAGCGCATCGACCAGATGCAGAAGAGCGAGCTGGAGAGCCGCGTGACGGTCCGCTACGACGAACGCTTCCAGCTGTTCGCCATCCCCGGTCTGGTGCTGCTGGTGCTGGGCATGATGCTGCTGCCCTCGCGTCGGAGGGCGGCATGAAGGCGCGTTCGATGCGACGGCGCGCGACGCGCCTGGTGGCCTCGGGGCTCGTGGGACTCTTGGCCCTGCCGGGGCCCGCGTGGGCGGTGGGGCCGCTGGAGAAGGACCACCCGCTGGTGCAGCGCGGGCGCGAGGCCTACGCGGCGGGACGCTATGAGGACGCGCTGCGCGACTTCGAGGCGGCGAAGAAGGAGCGTCCCAGCGATCCCATCGTGGAGTTCAACCGCGCGGACGCGCTGGCGAAGCTGGGCCGCGCGGCGGAAGCGCGCGAGGCGTTCAAGCAGGTGGCGGAGTCCTCGCGCCAGCCCGACCTGGCGCAGAAGAGCTGGTACAACCTGGGCAACCTCGCGGCCACGGCGGGAGACCGCAAGGAAGCGCTCAAGTCCTACCGGCGCGCGCTCACGTTGGATCCGACGGATCCGCTGGCCCGGCACAACTACGAGGTCGTGCTGCGCGACCTGCCGCCGCAGCAGAACCAGCCGGATGGTGGCGCGGACGGAGGCCAGGACGGCGGGGATGACGGTGGGCGTCCGGACGGAGGCGAGGACGGCGGCCGGAAGGAAGACGGGGGCTCGCCGGTGGATGGCGGCACCGACGCGGGTCCGGATGGAGGCTCCGACGGCGGCACGGATGGCGGCGCCCCGGACGGCGGCGGCTACGACGGCGAAGGCGACCCGAAGGACGGCGGCGCGGACGGCGGCGCGGATGGTGGAGCCGACGGCGGCGGCGACGACGGCGAAGGCGACCCGAAGGACGGCGGCGCGGACGGCGGCAGCGAGAGTGAAGAGGAGTCCGAGTCGAACCCGCGCGATGGTGGCTCGCCCGAGGGAGACGTCGACCGGCAGGAGGCCGAGCGCCTGCTGGATGCGATGAAGCAGAACGAGAAGAATCTCCAGCTCTGGCGTTTCCAGCAGAAGAAGAAGCCGAGGAAGCCCAATGAGAAGGACTGGTAGCGGCCGCACGGCGCTGCTCGCCGTGCTCGCCCTCCTGGCCACGGCGCCGGCGTGGGCGGCGGACATCGAGTTCTACCAGACGGTGGATCGCACCGAGGTGGGCACCACCGACACCTTCAAGCTCACCGTGGTGGTGGTGGACGCGCCGTCCAACGGCAAGGTGCGCCTGCCCGAAACCGACGACTTCGAGATCCTGTCCTCGTCGCGCGGCAGCCAGCGCTCCATCTCGCTGTCGGGCGGCGGACCCGCCGTCATCCAGGACATCACGCGCCACGAGCTGCTGATGCGCGCCACGCGCCCGGGCCGGCTGACGATTCCGCCCTCGACGCTCACCGTGGGAGGCCGCACGCTGCGCACCGAGCCCGTCCAGATGACGGTGCGCGAGGGCCGCGTGGGCAACGCGCCCCAGGCGCAGCAGGGCGGCCGGCCCGCGCTGCCGGATCCGTTCCGCAACTTCCGCAACGCGCCGGATCCGTTCCGCGACGAGCCCCAGGAGGACGACGCGCCGGTGATTCCGCGCGGGGACTCGGACCTGTTCCTGCGCGCGAGCCTGGACCGGGACGACCTCTACGTGGGCGAGCAGGCGACGCTGTCGCTCTACATCTACTCGCGCGTGGACCTGTCCAGCGTGGACGCCGTCACCATGCCCAAGCTGGAGGGCTTCTGGACGGAGGAGGTGGAGAGCCCCACGCAGCTGACGGGCGAGCAGAAGGTGGTGGACGGCATTCCGTACCGCGCCTATCTCCTGCGCCGCCGCGCGCTGTTCCCGGTGAAGGCCGGCACGATGTCCATCAGCGCCGCGGAGGCGGACATCACCACGGGCTTCCTCTTCGCGGGACACCGGGTGCACCGCATCTCCAACGCGTTGAAGGTGAAGGTGCGGCCGCTGCCTTCGTCCGGTGCGCCGCCGAACATGTCCAACGCGAACGTGGGCACGTGGCGGCTGTCGCTGGACGTGTCCCAGACGCGCGTGGAACTGGGACAGCCCATCACGGTGAAGGTCATCCTGGACGGCGTGGGCAACGTGAAGAACGTCACCCCGCCGAAGCTCACCGGCCCGGCCGCGCTGAAGATCTATGAGCCCACCACGACGGACCGGCTCACGCCCAACCGCAACCGCATCCAGGGCCGCCGCGTGGTGGAGTACCTGGTGATGCCGCAGCGCACGGGCACCTTCACGCTGCCCGCGCTGCAGTTCCCCTTCTTCGACCCGACCCGCCGCCAGTACGAGGTGGCGCGCACCGACCCGGTGACGGTCACCGTGGAGGCGGGCGCGGGTGGGGTGTCCTCGCTGCCGTCGACGATGACGCCCTCGCAGGTGGCGGACGCGGCCAACGAGCAGAAGAACGTGCTCACCGCGAGCGGCCTGCGCCCGGTGCGTCACCAGGCGCGCTTCGTGGGGCCGGAGCAGCCCGTGTGGCTGCGGCCCTACTTCCTGGCGGGCGTGCTGGCGCCGCTGGGCCTCCTGGCGGGCGTGGCGTTCATCGGCGGCCTGCGGGGACAGCTGGCCTCGCGCTCCCAGGCGGGGCAGGGGCGTCAGCAGGCGAAGGCCGCGCGCAAGCGGCTGGCGGAGGCGGAGAAGCTCAAGGCCGGGGCGGACTCGGGGGCCTTCTACGTGGAGGTGGAGAAGGCGATGGTCGGCTTCCTGGAGGCGCAGCTCGGCTCGCCCGTCGGAGGCCTGACGCGCGAGGCGCTCGGGGAGAAGCTGGCGGCGGCGGGCGTGGGCGCGGAAGCGCGCACCCGCGTGCTCTTCGTGCTGGAGGCCTGTGACCTGGGCCGCTACGGCGGCGGGGTGGACCCGGGCGAGCGACGCAAGGTGCTGGCGACCGCGGCGGCGGTGATGGAAGGCTGGGCGGGATGAGCGACGCGGCGACCCAGGGCTACTACACCCCCGAGGAAGCGGAGGCCGTCTTCCAACAGGCCAACGACGCCTACGTGCGCGAGGACTACCCCTCCGCGCAGGCCAGCTACGAGAAGCTCCTCGCCCACGGCTTCGGCGGGCCGGACGTGCTCTACAACCTGGGCACCACGCATCTGGCCCGGGGGGACCTGGGCCGCGCGGTGCTGACGCTGGAGCAGGCCCGGAAGCAGGGCGGTCGCTCGGAGGACCTGGAGGCGAACCTGGCCCTGGCGCGTGCGCGTCAGGTGGACAAGGTGGTGGGCGCCACCGCGGATGAGGCCTTCCTGCCCCGGCTGGCGGCGGCGACGGACGGCGCGGCGGCGGCCTGGGTGTTCCTGGCGGCGTGGCTCGTGGGCTTCGCGCTGCTGCTGCTGCGGCGCGTGTTCCCCTCGGCGCGGCGCACGGCGGTGGCGGTGGTGGCGGCGCTGTGCCTCACGGCGGCGGTGCCGGCGGGGCTCCTCTTGGGGGCGCACATCTGGGTGCACCAGAACGTCCACGAGGCGGTGGTGCTGGCCTCCACCCTGGTGGCGCGCGAGCTGCCCCGGGCCGAAGCGCGCTCCCTCTTCGAGGTGCACGCCGGCCTGAAGGTCCAACTCCTGGAGGAGACCGGGAAGTACGTGCGCATCCGCCTGCCCAACGGCCTGGAGGGCTGGGCCGAGCGCGACGGAATCGCCGAAATCTAGCCGGGGCGGGGGAGACCCTGGCGTCCTTTGCCGGGCTGGAGAACCGGCCGTGGCCCGCTTTCGTACAGACGGGGAACTCCGGACGTGACCGCGCTGGACGGCGCCGGGGCAATGGCCTACGAGGGGCCCCGAGGAACCATGGCTGGCAACGCCCAGGCACCCTTCCACATCCTGCTCGTCGAGGACGAGCCCGTCATCCGCGAGCTGGTGCGCTCCATGCTGAGCGACGGCGCGGTGGACGTGGTGTGCGCGGCGCATGGGCTGGAGGGCCTGAAGCTGGCCCGCACGCAGCCCTTCCACCTCATCCTGATGGACGTGGTGCTGCCGCAACTGGACGGCATCTCCGTCTGCCGCATCCTGAAGAGCGACCCGGCCACGGCGAAGGTGCCGCTCTACATGCTCACCGCGAAGGCGAAGAAGGCAGACGTGGAGAGCGCGACGCAGGCGGGCGCGGACGGCTACATCCACAAGCCCTTCCGGGGCGCGGAGCTGATGGACCTGGTGGAGCGGCTGCGCGCGGCGCGGACGGACGCCTGACTCAGGGCAGGTGCGGGTGGAGGAAGCGGGCCAGGGCGATGAGGTCGTCCCAGTCCAGCTCGCCGAACTCCAGCGCCACGCCGTCCACTTCGCGGCGGCGGATGGTGCACATGGTGACGAGCTCCCGGTCGCCCGGCAGGGGCAGGGCGATGGTGAGCGCGCGCTGCGAATCCGCCGGGTGGGCCTGAAGGAACAGCCCGTTCATGGAGATGTCGCGAGCCTGCGCCTGCACGGTGCGGCCCGACAGGAGCACCTTGACCTGGAGCCGGGCTTCGACGCGCGGGTGGTAGCGCTCGGTCGTTCGGGGTCCGCCAGTGGGGGTCATCATCGGAGTGCTCGCCTTCGTGTGCGACAGGACGCGACAACTGTGATGCAGGTTGGAGCGGAGGCAAGTTTTCGGGCTCCCGTCCGCCGTCCCGCGCCACGGACCCGGTGCCCGCGCGTCGGAGTCATGCGCGGACGGGGAGGGGACAAAGGCCCCTGTCGTTTCAGGCGTTTGGGAACTGGCACGGACGGTGGAAGGCAGCCCCGGCGAATCACTGCCGGAGGCACCTCGTGGAACCACCCGACCGCCGCATCTCCTCGTTGAGCATCGCCCAGACCGTTCCGCGCCAGACGCCGCAGACGGAGTTCGGCCCCGCGTTCGCACGGGCGGCGCGTGAGGTGGTGCGCACGGGCGCCGGGCTCGTGGGCGGCATGTTGCCCGCGGGCGTCATCTCCAGCGCGGCGGTGTCGTCCACCCTGCGCGGCGCTGTGTCCGCGGCGGTGCCCTCACCGCTGGCGCTGACCGCGTCCGCGACGGGGGGCACGGCGGCGACGGGAGGCATGGCCGCGACGTCGGCGCGCGCCACCAGCGCGGCGGGGACGACGAGCGGGTCGCCGACGGGGCAGGGCGACGCCTGGGACATGCTGGAGGCGCAGAAGCTGATGAGCGCGGAGGGCCAGAAGTTCAACATGGCCTACCTCTCGCTCCAGAACGAGATGCAGAAGGAGAGCCGCGAGCACAACGCCATCTCCAACATCATGAAGGTCCGCCACGACTCGGCGAAGGCCGCCATCAACAACATCCGCTGAGGCGCGTTCGCGATGGCCATCGACAAGCTGGGAGCCGTAGGGGGCGCCGGTGCTTCACCCGCGCTGGAGTCAGGTCGGGAGACGTTCGGCAAGGTGCTGGAGGAGGTGCGCACGCCCGCGTCGCGTGGCGTGCCGGTGACGACGGAGGGCCCGCCGCGACCGGTGCGGGCGCCCACGGAGGCGACCCCGGGGCCCGCGCGAGCTGAAGGTGTGGAGCGGGCGAAGGCGGGCTGTGCGGAGGCGGTGTCCCCGGGCGCGCGGGTGGACTCGGTGCGGGCTGCGCGCAGCCAGCAGGCCGTGGAGGTGTTGGACCGGGTGGGGCAGGCGCAGCAGCGGTTGGATCACATCCTGAAGCTCGCCGAGTCCGGCCGCACGTTCAGCCCCACGGAGCTGCTCGCGCTCCAGGCCCATGTCTACCGCGCCAGCCAGGAGCTCGATCTCGCCGGCAAGGTCGTCGAGAAGGCCACCGGCGGCGTCAAGCAGGTCCTCCAGACCCAGGTTTGAGGAGTTCCTTTTCCCATGCGTTCCGCTCCCTTCCGCTGTCTCTTCTTCCTCCTGCTCCTGGGCGCCTCGGCGTGTCGGGAGCGCATCCAGCACGGTCTGGACGAACGTCAGGCCAACGAGCTGCAGACGGTGCTCGTCGAGCGGGGGCTCGACGCGCGCAAGGTGCCCGAGCCGGGCAAGAAACCCACCTGGGCCATCGAGGTGACGGACGCGCAGGCGTCGGACGCGGTGCGCATCCTGGCGGAGCTGGGGCTGCCCCGGCTCGCGGTGGAGTCCGGGTGCGACGTGTTCGGAGGCAGTGGACTCGTGCGCTCTCCGCTGGAGGAGCAGGTCTGCCGCGTCCGGGTGATGGAGCGGGAACTGGAGAAGACGCTCCAGACAGTGGACGGGGTGCTGCTGGCGAGGGTGCACCTGGTGGTGCCAACGCCGCCGAGGCCGGGGCAGCCGCCCACGCCGTCGAAGGCGTCCGCCATGCTGCGCGCGGTGCCGGGGGGCGCGTCGCGCGTGCGCAAGTCGGCGGACACGTTGCGGGAGCTCATCGCGGGGGGCGTGGAGGGTTTGGCACCGGAGTCGGTGTCGCTGCTGGTGGACGAGGTGACGACGCGCGTGGAGGTACCAGCGCCCCGGGGTGGGCCGGTGCCGTTGCGGCTGCGGGTGTTGCTCGCGCTCCTGGGCGTGCTGGTGACGGGGCTGTCGGGTGCGCTCGTCTGGACGACGCTGCGATGGAGGCACTTCCGCACCCTGGCGGAGAAGCCCCCAGCGGCCCCTCCGGCTCCGCCGACGCCCGCGCGACCGGTGGTGACCCCGGGCTCCGCTCGAAAGCTGGCCTGAGCAGGACATGGGAGCCATGGACGCCACACGCGTGGGGCGGGCGCTGCTCAGGGCGCGGAAGCTCCTGCCTGCTCGCGAGGAGAAGCCGCCCGCGACGACGGTGGATCTCACCCTGCCGGCGTTGTCGCTGCCCCTGGAGCGCATCGCGCTGGTGGTCTGCGTCCTCTCGCGGGAGCGAGCGTCGGAGCTGTTGGAGGGACTGGTGGACGCGGAGGCGGGAAGGGCGCTGCGGCACCTGGAGCGGTTCGCCGCCATGCCCTCCGCGCAGCGGCAGGCGAAGGTGGCGGTGGAGTTCGGTGAGCGCGCGGACGCGGCGAACCGGTTGACCGCCTTGCTGGAGTCGGTGCCAGAAGCCCTGCGTCGGGAGGTCTTCCGGAGGCTGCCGCCGTATCACCGCAGTCGGTTTCCCCAGCTCGATGGGGACGCACCGACCGCCGAGCCGGCGCAGGTGCTGGTGGCCCTGGCGGAGCGGCGCATTCGCGAGGCCACGCGCTGAGCGGACCGGTTCGGGGGAGCGCCATCCCGAACCGGGTACGCCGCATCCCGATACAGGACGTCCGCACCCCGCCAACACCCTGATTCCACGGTCCCGGCCCCTGGTCGCGTCCGTGCACAGGGGACGTGTGTCCCTTCGCCGCTTCGGAGTTCCGGATGGAAACGAGCCCTGGCAGATCCCCCAGCCCCGCGAGGAAGGCCGCTCGCCCGTTCCGGCTGGGCGCACGTCGGTTGACGCGTGCGCACCTGTTGCTGGGCCAGCGGCCCCAGGTGGCGCGTTGGGGCGCGGAGCTTCTGCGTGACGTGGGCGCGGCCCTTTCCCGAGACGTGGGCGCGGACGTCGAGGTGGCGGGACACCTGGTGGACGCGGCGGTCCAGCCGGAGCGGGAGCTGGCGCTGGGCGTGGTGTTCGCGCTGGTGGAGCTGTCGGCGGTGGGGGGGACGGCCATCGTGGAGCTGGAGGTACCGCTGGTCTTCGCGGCACTGGCGCGGCTCGCGGGGACGGGGCTGCGACCGGGACCGGTGACCGAGCTGACGCGGCTGGAGGAGTCCACGCTGGTGTACCTGCTGCTGTCCGCCCTGGCCGCGATGCGTGGTCATGAGGCCTGGATGCGGAGGCTGGGGCCCCGGCTGTCCGCGGTGTCGATGCGGCGAAGTGATGTGCTGACGCGGGTGGACGCGCGCCAGCCCTACGTGGCGGTGTCGCTGTCCCTGTCGGTGGCGGGGCTGAAGGCGGGAGGCCGGTTGCTCCTGCCCGCACGGGCCGTGCAGACCGCGTTCCAGGAGTTGCCGGAGGAGCCTGCGGTGGACGCCGCGCTTCGGGGACTTACGGCCTCGGTGCCCGCGCGCTGTCTTGTGGGGCGCAGCCCGCTGCAACCGTCGGCCGTGGATGCGCTGAGCGCCGGAGACGTCGTGCTCTTCGAGGGCGTGCGCCTCCGGGACGGTCGTCTCCAGGGCAGGGGCAGGTTGGTGACCCGGGGCTTCGTGCTCGACGGCGAATTTCTCGCGGACGGTTTTTCGACGGGAGGCGTGCGCTCGCACGCGGCCCGACAGGAGTCGGACATGGTGGCGGCGAACAAGCGGAGCGAGGCGATGCCCCCTCTTCCGGTGGATGTGGAGATCGAGCTGACGCGGTTGCTGTTGCCGCTGTCGGAGCTGGCGGCGCTGAAGCCGGGCACGCTGCTACCGCTGCACGTCAACGCGAGCAGCCCGGTGTTGCTGCGCGTGGGCGACCGCGTGGTCGCGCGTGCGGAGTTGGTGGAAATCGAGGGTGAGGTGGGCGCCCGCATCCTGGCGTTGCTGCCGTGAGCACGCCGATGAACGCCTTGCTGTCTTCCTGGACACCACGCGGCAGGCTGCTCGTCGCGGCGGCGTTGCTCGTGGGACTGGCGACGTTCGCGCCCTTGGGTGGTTTGTCGCTGGTGGGCACTTCGCGCCTGCTCGTGGGAGCGCTGGCACTGGCGGGGTTGGGGTGGGCCCTGGTCCGCAAGGGACGCGAGCCCGGGGACAAGGGGGCCTCCCGCCCCGAGCCGCTGAGCATCGTCACCCGGACGGGGCTCTCCCAGCGCTGCGGTCTTGCGCTCGTGGAGGTGGAGGGCCGTCGCTACCTCGTCGCGTACGGAGACACCTTCGCGGAGATCCACGAGACCCGAGGTGTGGCGGTGGCTCCCGCCCTGACGCCCAGACCGACGGCGATGCCCGGGGTGGACCTGGACCTGGAAACGACGGTGCTCTTCACCCGCGCGCAACGGGCACGGCCGGTGTGCGGCGCACAGCGGAAGCGGGGTGGGGGATGAGGGCCCTGGGCTTGGGCTGCGGACTGTTCATGCCCGCGCTCGCCTCCGCGGCGGAGACGTCCCTGGCGCAGGCGTCGTACGCGGGCAGTCCGCTGGCGATGATGGGGATGCTCGCGCTCCTGTCGTTGCTGCCGTTCGCGGTGCTGATGCTGACGAGCTTCTCGAAGATCGCCGTGGTGCTCTCGCTGGCCCGCTCGGCGATGGGCACGCAGCAGGCACCGCCGACGCTGGTCCTGACGGGGCTCGCGGTGGTGCTGACGGGACACATCATGGCGCCGGTGATGGAGCGCATGTACGACGCAGGGCAGGCGGCATACGAGGAGGTGCACTCCGGTGCGCAGCTCGTCTCCGCCGCGAAGCATGTGACGGAGCCACTGCGCGGCTTCCTGATGAAGCACGGCGCTCCGGAGGAGCGTGCACGCTTCGTGGACCTGGCCCGGGAGCTGCGCCCTCCGGAGGAGTCCGAACAGGTGCAGGAGACCGACCTGTTCGTCGTCATCCCCGCGTTCGTCATCACCGAGCTGAAGGAAGCCTTCCAGATTGGCTTCATCGTCTTCCTGCCCTTCCTGGTGCTCGACATGGTCATCGCCAACGTGCTGCTCGCGCTGGGCATGCAGACGCTGTCGCCGAGCCAGGTGAGCCTGCCCTTCAAGATCCTCCTCTTCGTCGCCGTGGATGGCTGGGCCCTGCTCGCGCGCGGCCTCATCCTTGGCTACCGGTGATGCCATGACCCAGGATGTCCTGCTCACGCTGGGGCGCGAGGCCTTGCTGCTGATGGTGCTCGCTTCGCTGCCGCCCATTGGTGCGAGCATGGTGGTGGGCTTCTTGATGAGCCTCTTCCAGGCCACCACCCAGTTGCAGGAGAGCACGCTGTCGGTGGTCCCCAAGCTGTGCGCGGCGGTGCTGTCGCTGGTGTTGGCCGGCCCGTGGATCGCAGGGCAGCTCACGCTCTTCACCCGGCAACTGCTCACGCTCATCGCGGATGTGGCGTTGTGAACCCGGAGGCGCTGAGCGAACAACTCCTCACGCTGGGGCCGCACGTCATCGCGGTGTCGCTGTGCGCGGCGCGGCTCGTGCCCATCGCGTTCCTCTGCCCGTTGCTGGGCGGTCAGGCCGCGCCGACCACGGTCCGCCTGGGGCTGGTGCTGGCGTTGTCGCTCTTCCTGCACCTCGAAGCGGGCGTGGACTTCCCCGGCCCGGTGGCGACGCCTGTCGTGATGGCGGCGCTCGTGGTGCGCGAGCTGGCCTATGGCGTCTCGGTGGGCCTCGTGTCCGCGCTGCCCTTCGACGCGGCGAGGATGGGGGGCCGCTTCATCGACCTCTTCCGGGGGACGTCCGCGGAGGCGAGTCTGCCGATGGCGGGGAGCCGCGAGTCCGCCACGGGCGACGGGCTGTACCACCTGCTCGTGGCCCGGGTGGTGTCGGGGGCCCTGTTCCCGCTGGTCATCGCGGCCCTGCTGCGGGGCTTTGGCGTGGTACGGCTGGGGGCGTTCGTGCCCACTGAAGCCGCGACCCTCCACGTGGTGGTGATGGTGGGAGGGGCCATGGCCACGGGACTGGCGGTGGGCGCGCCGGTGGCCGCGGCGGCGCTCGCGGTGGATTGCTTCCTGGGCATGGCCTCCCGGGCCGCGGCGCAGGTGAACCTCCAGGAACTGGGCGCGCCGCTGCGCATCCTCGGCGGTGGCGCCTTGCTGTGGCTGGGCGTCGGGCTGCTGTGTGAGCGACTGCTCGCGGGGGTGGTGTCGGCCGAAGGCGCGCTGGCGCTGCTGGGCGAGGTCGCACGATGAGCGGGGAGAAGACGGAACAGCCCACCGCCCGCCGGCTGCGGGAAGCGAGGCGCAAGGGCCAGTTTCCCCGCAGCCGCATGTTGTCCTCCAGCGCGGTGACCCTGGGAGGACTGCTGGGGTTCATCGCGTTCGCGCCGGAGGGCTTCGCGCGGCTGAAGGACTGGGCCTCGCGCCTTTTTCTGGAGCAGACCCTTCCGGGGGCCTGGGAGGAAGGGGCGTGGGTCGCCGTGCGGCTGTGCGGACCCGCGCTGGGGGGAGCGCTCGTCGCGTCGCTGGCGGTGTCGGTGGCCACCGTGGGCTTCGAGATGGATGCGCGGCATGCCGCCCCGACGCTCGAACGCATCAACCCGGCGGCGGGCCTCAAGCGCCTCTTCAGCACCCGGCCCTTGCTGGAGATGGGCAAGGCCCTCCTCGTGGCGGCGCTGTTGGCGCTGTGGGTCTGGAGCGAGGTGGAGACGGTGGGGCCTGATGCCCTGCGCGCCGCGTGGCTCGACGGGACGCGGGGGATGGATTTCCTGGTCGGCCGGCTCGCGGCGCTGGTCGTCCAACTGGCGTGGGTGGTGCTGGGGTGCGGCTCCGTGGACTACGCACTCGCCCGACGTCGGCATCTGCGCGACCTGATGATGACCCGCGACGAGGTCCGGCGGGAGCACAAGGAAAGCGAGGGGGACCCGCGCCACAAGGGACAGCGGAAGGCCCTGCACCGGCAGCTCGCGCAGGGGGGACCGGCACGTGGAGTGCAAAAGGCCACCGCGGTGATCGTCAATCCCACGCACATCGCGGTCGCGCTCCGATACGAAGCGGGCGAGTGCGACGCGCCGTACCTCGTGGCCAAGGGCCGTGAAGACGACGCGCTCGCGCTCAAGGAAGAGGCACGCCGCCAGGGCATCCCGGTGGTCCGGGACGTGCCCCTGGCCCGCAGCCTCATCCACTTCGACGTCGGAGAGTCCATTCCCGAGGAGCTGTACCAGGCGGCGGCCGTCGTGCTGCGGACCGCGATGGAGACGCGCGAGACGGACGACCGTCCACGGAGACAGACGTGATGAACCCGCTCATGAAGGTGTTGCTGAAGGCCCGCCAGTCCTCGGACGTGGTGCTCGCGGTGGCGATGGCCGCCGTGCTGGGCGCGCTCATCATCCCGCTGCCGGCCTGGCTCCTGGATGTGGGGCTCGCGGTGAACCTCGCCGCGGCCGTATCGCTGCTGGTCGCGGCGCTCCACGCGAAGGACGCGCTGCGGGTGACGTCGTTCCCCACGTTGCTCCTCTTCACCACGCTGTTCCGGCTGTCGCTCAACGTGTCCTCCACGCGGCTGGCGCTGTCGGAAGGCCACGCGGGCGAGGTCATCCAGGCCTTCGGCGAGTTCGTGGTGCGCGGTGACTACGTGGTGGGCGCGGTGGTGTTCGCCATCCTCACGTTGGTCCAACTGCTGGTGGTGACCAAGGGCGCGGAACGGGTGGCGGAGGTGTCCGCGCGCTTCACGCTGGACGCGATGCCCGGCAAGCAGATGTCCATCGATGCCGACCTGCGCGCGGGCGCCATCGACCAGAACGCGGCCCGCCGTCGGCGGCGCGACCTGGAGCGCGAGTCCCAGATGTTCGGCGCCATGGACGGCGCGATGAAGTTCGTGAAGGGGGACGTCATCGCGGGACTGGTCATCGTCGCGGTGAACCTGCTGGGCGGCACCCTCATTGGCGTGTTGCAGAACGGCCAGTCCTTCTCCGAGGCCGCCGCCACCTTCGCCCTCATCGCCATCGGTGACGGCCTCGTGTCCCAGGTGCCCTCGCTGTGCATCGCGGTGGCGGCGGGCCTCGTCGTCACGCGGGTGGCGTCGGAGAAGGAGGAGGACTCGCTGGGCACGGAGATTGGCACCCAGTTCTTCGGGGACCCCCTGACGCTGGGCATCGTCGCGGGGCTGTGCGTCGCGCTGGCCCTTATGCCGGGCATGCCGCACCTGACCTTCCTCGCCCTGGCCGCGGGCCTTGGGGGGCTGGGATATGCGCTGCGGCGCAAGTCACCGGAGGCCTCCGACAAGGCCCTGGCGAAGGAGGGGACTCCGGCGGGAGCCTCCGTTCCCGTCGGCGCGGCGGGCAAGCCTCCGGAGAGCGCGGCGGCGCCGGTGGGCGTGGCCCCGCTCACGCTGGACCTGTCCTCGCTGCTGACGCCCCTCGCGGAAGCCGACGGGGGGGCCTTCGTGCACACGGTGCTGAACGGGGTGCGTGACGAGCTCTTCTTCGAACTGGGCGTGCGCATCCCCGGCATCCGCGTGCGGACCCAGGCCGCGTACCTGGGGCCGGGCGAGTACCGCCTCCTCCTGGACGAGGTGCCCGCGGGTGGGGGCGTGGTGCAGCCCGGGGCCCTTTATGCGCTCGTCCCGCCCGGGGAGCTGGCCTTCCTGGAGGTCCAGGCGGAGGCCTCCGTGGAGCCCGCCACCGGCCGTTCCATCAGCCGTGTCGCGGAGGGTGCCCGTTCCCGGCTGGAGTTGGCCCAGGTGCTCCTGCGCAAGCCCTCGGAGCTCATCGCGGACCACCTGCGCGCGGTGCTCCGCCTTCGCGCCTCCGCGCTCCTGGGGCTCCAGGAGGTGCAGGGGCTGCTGGAGGGGCTGGAAACCCAGGCGCCCGTGCTGGTGAAGGAGGCGCTGCTGAAGGTGCCGCTGCCGCTGCTGGTGGACGTGCTGCGGCGGCTCGTGCAGGAGCAGGTGAGCATCCGGGACCTGCGCGCCATCCTGGAGGCCCTGGTGGCCCCCACCACCGAAGGGGACGCGACCGCCCTGGCCGAGCGCTGCCGTCAGGCCCTGCACCGCTACCTGAGCCACCAGTTCGCGCCCACGGGCCCGCTGTACGCGTACCTGGTGGACCCGGAGGTGGAGGAGGTGCTGCGCGCCAGCGGGCCCCGGGGGCCCTCGCCGGAGCCGGAGCGCGTCGTCGAAATCCTGGAAGGGGTGCGGCAGATCGCCACCGGCGGCCGGGCCGTGCTGCTCACGGCCCCGGACATCCGCAGGCCGCTGCGCAAGCTGTGCGAGGGCCCGTTCCCGGAGGTGGCGGTGCTCACCTACGGCGAGCTGGACGGCGACCTGCAGATTCGCCCCATCGGCCGGCTGACGCCCGTCGCCGTGGGGCGGTGAGGCAGTGGCGCTGCTACCGCGCCGGCCCTACAGGGTCCCGGTGCCGCTGCTGCCCTTGAACTCGGAGGGCGGCAGGTCCGTCTGGGCCTGGAGGGGGGCGGGACGGTTGACGCGGTCGCGCAGTTCCTTGCCCGTACGGAAGAGCAGGCCGCGCTTGGGCTTCACCGGGATGACCTGACCCGTCTTCGGGTTGCGGCCCTGGTAGCCCTGGTAGTTCTTCACGTGGAAGGCGCCAAGCCCGCGAATCTCGATGTTCTCGCCGCGGCAGAGCGCGTCCTTCATCGACTCGAAAATCGTCTCGATGGTTGCTTCAGCCTGCTTCTGGGTCACGCCTCGTTTGGCAACGAGGATGTTGATCAGATCGGACTTGAGCATCGGACGCTCCCGCAAACCCCGTGACCCCTTGGTGACAGGGCTCTGTGGCCCGTGGTCGAGTCCCGAATACATAACAGAACACCTCCTCCTTGCAAGCCGGGTAGGCTCCCAACCCTCTAAAAACGTTACGGATTTCCGCTGCCAGCCGCTGCCTTGGGTGCCTCCGGGGCGACCGGGGCGAGCAGCCCCGGACGCAGGGGCGTCACGAGATCCAACCACCGGGTACGGCGCAGCAGGTCCACCCCCGCGCAGTCGGCCGCCTGGAACAGGGGCTCGAACTGTTCGAAGCCTGGGGCCCGGGGGCCCGTCCAGGTTTCAGGGCCTCCGGAGATCATCACCCCGTGCACCGCGAGCGTGCTGTCCGCGAGCGTGAGCTCGGCGGGGTCCCTCGCCGGCCGCAGCCCACCCCGGCGCCCCCGCTCCAGCAGGCGGCCCTCCACCAGCCGGTCGACGACCTCGTGCACCAGCGATTCGGGGACGCGCAGGCGCGTGGCCAGCTCCCGTGGCAGGGGCGGCGTCAGCCCATCCACCCAGCACAGGGTGACGTCCTGGGCAATGCGGGCGGCCACCAGCTCATACGCGCGCGGATGGCTGCCGAAGGCGAAGAGCGAGTCGCGGAAGGACACATGCTCCACCGCGTAGGACAGCCGCGCGCCGAACAGCATCACCAGCCAGCTCACGTACACCCAGGCGAGGAACAGGGGCAGGGCGCCCAGCGACGCGTACAGCGGGTTGTAGAGGAAGCTGCGCGCGGCGAACTCGGCGTACACCTGCTTCGCCAGCATCCACCCCACGCCGGCCACCAGCCCGCCGGCCAGCGCCGAGCGCACGCGGACGTGGGCGAAGGGTGTCCAGAGGTACAGCAGCGTCAGGCTGCCGATGGCGATGAGCATGGTGCCCAGCGCGATGAACAGCGGCGCGGAGGGAGCGTGGGTCTGCAGCAGCACGCGGACCCGGCCCGTGCCCGAGAACGAGATGGCCAGGAAGATGGGCCCCAGCAGCAGCAGGCCCGCGTAGATGGACAGGCGCGTCAGCCACGGGCGCTGGCGCCGGATGCCCCACAGCTCGTTCACCGCGCCGTCGATGTGGCGCAGCAGCGAGCCCGCCGACAACAGCACCGCGAGGAAGCCCACGCTGCCCACCGCGATGGAGCTGCCCGGGTGCAGGAACCGGTCGAGCAGGGCGGCGGACTCCTCGCTGACCCCCGGCGCCAGGACCTCGGAGATGACGAAGCGCAGCTTCTTCTGGAACTGCTCCTGGTGCAGCGTGCGCAGCAGCACGAGCCCCACCGTCAGCAGGGGCACCAGCGAGAACATGCTGATGTACGTGAGCGCCGCGGCGCGAAGGCGCAGGTTCTCGCCCATGAAGCCGCGCGCCACCGTGCGCCCCGCGAGGAAGATGTCCGTCGCGAACCGGCCTCCGGACGTGCGCGCCACCGGGGCCCACACGCGGGACGCTGTCGTGCGCGTCCAGGTCCGCAGCCGGACCAGCCCCTGCCGATAGCGCCACCCCAGGCCCCGCTTCACGTGCACGGGCTCCTCCGGAGGTGTTCCCGCCCGGGCGAGGGCAGGCCACCGGGTTCCAGAAGCATGCGGAAGCGCGGAAGGGGGCGGGTCATCCTGGGGGATTCAGATGGACCGACGGGCGACGACACCCCCCGGTGTGGAAGTGCCACCGTAACCAAACTCGGGCCCGGGGGACCAGTCCACCCACCCCACGATGTGGCCCCCACCACGGTGCACGCGCGGGCCCGTGTGCCTGGTCGGCCGGTGGGCAGGTGGCCGGACCCGGGCCCGCCGAAGCCCCGGCGCCACGTGGCCTGCCACCCGCCCAGGCCAAAGAGAAAGCCCGGCGGGGATGAACCCCACCGGGCCTTCGCTGTCACACGCGAGCCGCGCTCAGGCAGCGGCGCCGCTCACCGACGTCAGGCCTCGCTGCCCCCGCCGGACGACTCCGAGGAGCCTCCACCGGATGCCGCCGGAGGCGGGCCACCAGAGCCTCCGCCGTTTCCGCCGTTGTTGTTGGAGCCTCCCTGGGAACCGCCTCGGCCTTCACCGCCGCGACGCTGCTCGCCGCGCTCGCCACCCCGGTTGCGGTCGCCCCCACCGCCGCCACCGCGCTCGGGACGCCGGCCCTCGCGACGGTCGCCGCCGCCGCGCTCGCCACCGCGTTCTCCGC
The DNA here is from genome assembly GCF_003612065.1 of Corallococcus sp. CA047B. NCBI lineage: Bacteria > Pseudomonadati > Myxococcota > Myxococcia > Myxococcales > Myxococcaceae > Corallococcus > Corallococcus sp. CA047B. Next base: position 13,118 of record NZ_RAWD01000056.1, on the reverse strand, counting down.
CGCCACCGCCACGGCTCTCCGCGCCGCGCTCGCCACCGCGTTCTCCGCCGCCGCCACCGCCGCCGCCGCGGTCCCGGTCGCGTCCACGCCGGCCCTGGTCCTGTCGGCCGCCACCGCCGCCGCCACCACCGCCGTAGGCGTTCTCCGGGCGGCGCTGCTGCATCGCCAGCTCGCCGTCACCGGAGCCCGGCGACGAGGCCACCTTGTGCTCGGGGCCCGTGGCCGACCGGCCATAGATGTCGTACTGCTCGCGGTGGTAGTTCTGCTGCGCCTTGACCTGGATGGACTTGTTGTAGCGGTCCATCAGGTGCCGCAGCTCGTTGCGCTCCTCGCCCTGCAAGAGGCGCGCGACCTCCGCGTTGCAGTTGATGACGAGCGTGGAGTCCTTGTAGCCCGGCGCCTCGCGGCGGATCTCCCGGAAGATTTCGTACGCCACCGTGGTGGCCGTCTTCACGAAGCCCTTGCCGTCGCAGTAGGGGCAGTCCTCGTGCAGCACGCGGCCAATGGACTCGCGCACGCGCTTGCGCGTCATCTCCACCAGGCCCAGCTCGGAGATGCGCAGCACGTTCGTCTTGGCCTTGTCGCGGCCCAGCGCTTCCTGCAGCGACTTGAAGACCTTGTCGCGGTTCTGCGCCTTCTCCATGTCGATGAAGTCGCAGATGATGATGCCGCCGATGTTGCGCAGCCGCAGCTGGTAGACGATCTCCTTGGCCGCCTCGACGTTGATCTTGGTGATCGTCTCCTCGAGGCTCTTCTTGCCGACGTAGCGGCCCGAGTTGACGTCGATGGCGGTGAGCGCCTCCGCCTGGTCGATGATCAGGTAGCCGCCGCTCTTCAGCCACACCTTGCGCTGGGTGGCGCGCTGCAGCTCCTGCTCGATGCCATAGGCGTCGAAGACGGGCTCGTCCGTCTCGTGCAGCACCACGCGGTCGCGCAGCGCCGGGTCCTGCGCGGTGACGAAGCCCTGGATGCGCTCGTACTCCTCCGCGTCGTCCACGACGAGCTTCTCCACGTCGTGGGCGAACAGGTCGCGCGTGGCGCGCAGGATGAGGTCCAGGTCGGGGTGCAGCAGGCCCGGTCCGCCGCGCTTCTCGTTGCGGCGCACCACCTGGTTCCACACCTCGATGAGGAACCGGATGTCGCTCTCCAGCTTCTCCTGGGGAACGTTCTCCGCCACCGTGCGCACGATGAAGCCCGTGCCGGGCGGCCGCAGCCGGTCCACGATGTCGCGCAGCCGCCGGCGCTCCTTCTCGTTGGAGATGCGGCGGCTGATGCCCACGTGGTCCACCGTGGGCATGAACACCAGGTGACGGCCGGGGATGGAGATGTGCGAGGTGAGCCGAGCACCCTTGGTGCCGATGGGGTCCTTGGAGATCTGGACCACCACCTCCTGGCCGACCTTCAGCAGGTCTTCAATCTTGTCCGTCTTGCGCTGCTTGGGCTTCTCCTTGTCGTCGTCGCGCTTCTCGCGGCGCGGAGGGCCCTCCTGGCGGCGCTTGTCCTTCTCCTTCTCCTTCTCCTTCTCCTTCTCGCGGCCATCCCGGGCGCGCGGCTCGCGGGCCTCCCGGGCCTCGCGCGGCGTGCGGCGGCGGCTCGGCGGCCTCGGTGGAGGCTTCACCGGCCTGCGCCACGCTGCCCTCGCTGAGGGCGGCGACGGTGAGGCTCTCCGCGGGCGTCTCCTGCACCACCGTGGGGGACGCGTCCAGCGGGAGGCCCGCGTCCGACAGCGGCACCGCCACGGAGGCGGTGGACACCGTGACCTGCGTCTCCTCGATGACGAAGGCCGGGGGAAGCTCCGACTCCGCGACGGGAGCCTGGGCCTCGGCGGCGGGCTCGGTCGCGGCGGGAGCCGGCGCGGACGCCGTCTCCTGGGCTTCCTGGGCAGCCGCAGGGGGCGCTTCCTGGGGAGCCGCTGGCGCAGCCGCCTGGGCGTCCAGCGCGAGCGCGGGCTCCACGGCGGCGGCCGGAGCTGCTTCCGTGCCGGCGGGCAGGGCGTGCGCGCCCTTGTCCGGCACCGTGGCCGCGGCGGCCTCGAGGGTGTCCGCCTCGGATTCGGTGGGGACCTCCGGCGCGTCCTCGTGTTCGCCCTCGGTCAGCTCGAACTGGGCGCGGGCGAAGTCCGGGTCGTAGACGACGTCGCTGACGTACAGGAAGGCGGCCTTCTCCAACCCGATGTCGACAAAAGCCGCCTGCATGCCCGGGAGCACCCGGACGACACGGCCCTTGTAGATGTTTCCGACGACGCCCTTGTCCTTCTTACGCTCGAGGTAGAACTCCGCGATATGGCCGCCCTCGACGAGCGCCACCCGGGTCTCCCGACCCGCGGCATTGATGACGAGCACACTGCTCATGGATGAATCCTGGAAGCGCGCGCGGTAGGGGGGACCTCACCGGACGGGGGGCGGCAAGACGCCACACCTCCGAGCACGCTGCGAGGGGAGCGGCGGTTGGTGGCCCTCCGACGTGTGGACGCCCACCGGAATCACCGGAGGGAGAACGCATCGTCTGGGTGAGGGCCGAGGACATCACCGCCTGCTCCTCCGAGTTCATGTCGCCCCGCATTGCGACCGGCACCGTGCCGGGCGGGGCTGCTTCTCTTCAAGCGCTCGAGGTCTCCACCACGCCCGTGCCGTCCGCCCCCTCTTCCACACCCGGTCGGTGCCCATCGTGGGCCACCTTGGGGGGGCGTCTGGGGGCCCCGGAGCAGCAGGGACATCCGGAGGAGACCGGAAGCGCAACCCGTCGAAATTCCAGCCTGGGCCTGATGTCCCGCCAACGCGGGGCGTCACACAACCACCCAGAAACACGGAGAGTTTTCCACGCCCCTCCAGGTGTGTAAAGGCAAGAAGCGCCCGTTCATCCACTGTCTGGCAGATGGCCCCGGGGCCCGCCCCCAGGGCATCCAGGCCGAAACGGAGCCTTTTCGGGGGCCTCAGGCCTGGGCGGGGGCCTGCTTGCGGCCCTCGGGCTTGTCCAGCTTCCCGCGCGGCCGGCGCACCAGCCGCAGGGCGGTCCAGGTCTCGTCGATGACGCAGATCTTGTTGTCCACCAGCCCGATGTCGAGCGCCGCGTGCCGCACGAACTCCTCGGACAGGTGCGTCTTCGGGCCTTCGGCGGTCGCCCAGCAGACCCAGATGCCACCGGTGAGGGTGGTTGCGCGCGACAGCGCGGGCAGCCGCTGCACCAGCTCCGTGGCGTCCTGGGTGAAGAAGAGGATGACGTCCAGCCCCGTCTGGGCCGTGACGAGGAACTCCACCCCGTCCGGCAGCGGGTTGAGCTTCTGCACGAAGCCCCGGGGCGGGTTGATGATGGAAACCTTGGTGCCGGAGCGGATGCCCAGCATGGCCGGCAGGGACGCGAGGCCGTAGGACGTCATGAGGTGCGCTCCACCGTGAAGGTGCGGAACTCGCCAGTGGCTTCCCCGTCCGTGCGCGCCACGTGCGTGACGCGCGCCGTGCGGGGACCCTGGTGGCACCAGCTTACGAAGTCTTCCAGCGCAGCGGGCTCGCCTTCCACCGTGGCCTCCACGGAGCCGTCGCTCCGGTTGCGCACCCAGCCGCTCAGGCCCAGCCGCAGCGCCTCGGCGCGGGAGCTCTCCCGGAAGGAGACTCCCTGGACCGTGCCCTGGATGCGCAGGGTCGCCCGGCGCTGCGTGCTCATGCCTTGGGCCTCATGCTCTGGCGTTCCCTTCTAGCATCTGGAGGAACGCCTGCTCATCCAGGATTCTTACCCCGAGTTCCTGCGCCTTCTTCAGCTTGGAGCCGGCGTCCTCGCCCGCGACCACGAAATCGGTCTTGCGTGAGACACTTCCAGACACCTTTCCGCCCCGCCGCTCGACCTCCTCCTTGGCCTGCTCGCGCGCCATCCCGGCCATCGTCCCGGTGAGCACCACCGTCTTGCCCACGAAGGGGCCTCCGGTGGAGACCTCCGGCGGCGCCGGCGTCACGCCCGCGTCCAGCAGGGACTGGATGGTGGCCTGGTTCTGCGGCTCCTGGAAGAAGGTATGGATGACCTGGGCCATCACGGGGCCCACGTCCTTCACCCGGCTGATGTCCTCCAGGCTCGCGGTGAAGAGCGTCTTCACCTGGGGGAACGCCTCCGCCAGCGCCCGGGCCGTGGAGTCGCCCACGTGGCGGATGCCCAGGGAGTACAGGAAGCGGCGCTGGGTGGTGCGCTTGGACCCTTCGATGGAGGCCAGCAGGTTCTCCGCGCTCTTCTCCCCCATGCGCTCCAGCTTGAGCAACGACTCCTTCGTCAGCGCGAAGAGGTCCGCGAACGTCTTCACCTGACCGGCGGTGACGAGCTGGGTGGCCAGCTTGTCGCCCAGGCCTTCGATGTCCATCGCGATGCGGCTGGCGAAGTGGCGCACCTTCTCCACAAGCTGCGCGGGGCAGGACGCGCCCGTGCAGCGGATGATGGCGCCGTCCTCGTCCTTCGCTGCCACCGCGCCGCACACCGGGCAGTGGGTGGGGAAGGCGAAGGGCTGGGAGTCCTCCGGGCGCTTGGACAGCACCACCGTGACGATCTCCGGAATCACATCACCGGCGCGGCGCACGAAGACGGTGTCGCCCTTGCGCACGTCCTTGCGGCGCAGCTCGTCCTCGTTGTGCAGCGTGGCGCGCGACACCATCACGCCGCCCACCTTCACCGGCTTCAGGTGCGCCACCGGCGTGAGCGCGCCCGTGCGGCCCACCTGGATGCCAATGTCCTGCACCAGCGTGGACTCCTCCTCCGGCGGGAACTTGTAGGCCACGGCCCAGCGCGGGCTCTTGGACACCTGTCCCAGGCGACGACGCAGGTCCTCGTCGTCCACCTTCACCACCATGCCGTCCACCTCGAAGGGCAGGGCGTGGCGGCCCTTGAGGGACTCGTCGTAGCGCTGGCGGATGCCGTCCGCGCCCTCGGCGGGCTGATAGCGGTTGATGGGCAGGCCCAGCGTCCTCAGGTACTCCAGCTTCTCGGTGTGCGTCTTGAACGCGGGCAGGCCGTCGCTGGGGCCGCACTCGTACAGGTAGACGGAGAGGGGCCGGGCGGCGGTCTCCTTGGGATCCAACTGGCGCAGGCTGCCCGCGGCGGCGTTGCGCGGGTTGGCGAAGAGCGGCTCGCCCTGCTCCTCGCGCTTCTCGTTGAGCTTGCGGAAGTCCTCCTTGCGGATGAAGACCTCGCCGCGCACCTCCAGCCGCCTGGGCACCTTCACGCCGTCCTGGGGGAACAGCTCCAGGGGCAGGCTCTTGATGGTGCGCAGGTTGGACGTGACGTCCTCGCCCGTCGTGCCGTCGCCCCGGGTGGCGCCCTGGATGAAGCGGCCCTCTTCGAAGCGCAGGGAGATGGCCAGGCCGTCCAGCTTGGGCTCGCACACGTAGCCCACCTGCGGCAGGCCGGTCAGCTTGCGCACGCGGTCGTCGAACTCCGTGAGCCCCTCGTCGTCGAAGATGTTCGCCAGCGACAGCATCTGCGCGCTGTGCACCACCTGCCCGAAGTCCTCCACCGCCGCGCCACCCACGCGCTGGGTGGGCGAGTCCGGCGTGGCGAGCTGGGGGTGCTTCTCCTCCAGCGCCTGCAGCTCCCGCATCAGGGTGTCGTACTGCGCGTCGCTGATCTCCGGCGCGTCCAACACGTAGTAGCGGTGGTTGTGGTGGGCCAGCTCCTGACGGAGCGCTCGGGCGCGGGCTTCGGCTTTCGGGAAGGTGTCCACGGGGTGTTGTCCTTACCCCAATTCGGCAGCGCGGCCAGGATGCGCACGCCCCTCATCGGAGGAGGACCACTCTAGCGAGCCCACCTGACAGGACCGCTCCACGAGGGACCGCCAGGAGTCCTCCCCCCTTCGCACGTTGCCAACCTCTGGCGTTGGATGCGCGGACCCCTCCCGGCGCGCGGCCCCGTCCAGACCCGGAAACTCCACCGGCGGATGGGAAGGGGGACCCGGACATGCGTGTTCCACCGGGCGAGGGCGCCTCGAGCACCCCAGCTGCCCCGAATTTCAGCTACATAGCGGTTTCCCTGTTCGCAATACCCCCTCCCTCCGGTGCAACCCCCTGAAAAACGGGGTGGTGCAAGGCACGGATGCCTTGACAGCTCTGGAGGGGGTCAATAGTTTCCAGAGCGGTTCCTGGCGCAGGGGTCCCCCCGCGCCGTCTCTTCCCAACCACAGGCCCACGCGCCCTCCGGTCCCCATCAGGGACCCGGGTGGTGCTGCCCTCCTGGAAGGTGCTTCCGAGCGCCGCGCGGACGGACAGCGTCCCGCGTACAGCCTGCCCGAGCCTTCGGGCGATTCCCCCCATTCCGTCTGCTGACCGTCATGGCCAAAGCCCGTTCCCCCCGAGAGAAGGTAGTCGCGCCCCCGTTCGTCGCCGCGGAGGAGAAGCCCCGCCGCAAGCGCGCGGCGGCGAAGGAGGCGGAGAAGCCCGCGCCCCGCTCGCGCCGTGCCCCGGCCCGCCGCGAAGAGGCGCCAGTGGAGGAGGCGCCGGAGGTGGTGGCCGAAGCGCCCCGCCCGGTGCTCACGCCCATCTCCCGCCCCGTGCGCGACGACGAACTCCAGGAGATCCGCGCCGAGGAGCCCGAGGACACGGCCTCCGCGACGCCCGCGCCGCAGGAGTCCGCCGAGTCCCCCGCCATCACGGAGGTCAGCCGCGACGGCGCCCCGATGCAGGTCATCAAGCTCAATGACCTGAAGCGGATGAAGATCGTCGAACTGTCGAAGATGGCCCAGGACGTGGGCATCGACGGCTACCAGGGCCTGAAGAAGCAGGACCTCATCTTCGCGCTGCTGGGTGGCATCGCGGACAAGCGCTTCGAGGTCCACGCCGAGGGCGTCCTCGAACTGCTCAGCGACGGCTTCGGGTTCCTGCGCAGCGCGGACAGCGACTACCAGCCGTCCCCGGACGACATCTACGTGTCGCCGTCCCAGGTGCGCCGCTTCACGCTGCGCCCCGGCGACACGGTGACGGGCCCCATCCGTCAGCCCCGCGAGGGCGAGCGCTTCTTCGCGCTGCAGAAGGTGGACACGGTCAACTTCGCGGACCCCACGTCCGAGGCTGCGCGCGAGCGCATCCTGTTCGACAACCTCACGCCGCTGTATCCGACGCGCAAGCTCAAGCTGGAGCACGAGTCGTCGGAGATGACCACGCGCATCATCGACATGTTCTGCCCCATCGGTCTGGGCCAGCGCTGTCTCATCGTCGCGCCCCCCAAGGCGGGCAAGACGGTGCTGCTGCAGAACATCGCGCACGCCATCAGCCGCAACCACCCGGACGTCTACCTCATCGTGCTGCTGGTGGATGAGCGCCCGGAGGAAGTCACCGACATGGAGCGCAGCGTGCGCGGCGAGGTGGTCTCCTCCACCTTCGACGAGCCCGCCACGCGCCACGTGCAGGTGGCGGAGATGGTCATCGACAAGGCCAAGCGCCTGGTCGAACAGAAGTACGACGTGTGCATCCTGCTGGACTCCATCACCCGGCTCGCCCGCGCCTACAACACGGTGGTGCCGGCGTCCGGGAAGATCCTCTCCGGCGGCGTGGACGCCAACGCGCTCCACAAGCCCAAGCGCTTCTTCGGCGCCGCGCGCAACATCGAGGAGGGCGGCAGCCTCACCATCATCGGCACGGCCCTCATCGACACGGGCAGCCGCATGGATGAAGTGATTTTCGAGGAGTTCAAGGGCACGGGTAACTCCGAAATCGTCCTGGATCGGAAGTTGATGGAGAAGCGCATCTTCCCAACGCTCGACATCAACAAATCCGGCACCCGCAAGGAGGAACTCCTCTTGTCGCAATCGGACCTGGTGCGCATTACGGCGTTGCGCCAGGTGCTCCACCCCTTCACCCCCATCGACGCGATGGAGTTCGTGCTCAAGCACATGCGTCCGACGGCGGCGAACGCGGAGTTCCTGGGCTCGATGAACCGCTGACCCTGGCCCGGGAGCCCCACATGCGTCGTGCCCACGTCCTTCGTTTCCTCGCCCGCGCCGTCGCGGGCGTCACCCTGGGCCTGATGGCGGGGTGTGACCTGGGCGTGGAAGACCTGCCGCTGGAGGATGCGCCCCCGGTGCTCTCCAGCCAGGTCTGCTACGACGACTCGGATTGCGTGGCGAGCGCGTGCTGCGGTGAAGGCAATGCCGTCACCCACCGCACGGAAGGTCCCAACTGCGCCGGCGTGCGGTGCGACGGGACGTGTCCCCCGGACAGCATCGACTGCGGCCGCTGCATCCCGGTGTGCCGCAACGCGCGCTGCGCCGGCGCCTGCCAGTAGCCGGCGCCGCGCGCGGTCCGCTCCAGTCGCCCTTTCTACCCGGTGGCGGACTCGGGCCCCGGGGCCTCCGCGTCCTTCAACGGCAGCGTCACGCGGAACGTGGTGCCGCCGCCCGGCGTGTCCTCCACGTCGATGCAGCCCTGGTGCGCTTCCACCACCTGCCGTGACACCCACAGGCCCAGGCCCAGGCCGCCGTAGTGGTGCGTGGACACCGCGCGCTCGAAGCGCTCGAAGATGCGCTCGCGGTCCTCCGGCTTGATGCCGATGCCGTGGTCCACCACGCTCAGGCGCACCACCTCTCCGTCCGGTTGCAGCGTCACCTCCACCGGCTTGCCCCGGCCGAACTTCAGCGCGTTGGCCACCAGGTTGTGCACCACCTGGGAGATGCGCGAAGGGTCGAACGGGCCCGTCACCGGCCCGTTCACGGAGACGGTGAGCCGCGTGCCCTCGCGGCGCGCCTCCTCCTCCGCGAAGCGCGTCACCTCCACCAGCAAATCCGCGAGGTCCACGTCCGTGCGGGAGAGCTTCAGCCGGCCGCTGGTGATCTGCGACACGTCCATCAGCACATCCACCAGCAGCGCCAGCCTCCGGATGAAGGCCCGGGCCTGCTTCAGCCGCTCCAGCGCCTTGGTCGGCGCGTCCCGGCCCAGGCCGCGCTCCAGCAGCTCCAGGTGCAGTTGGAAGGCGGCCAGCGGGGTGCGCAGCTCGTGCGCCGCCACGGAGAGGAAGTCGTCCCGGGCGCGCAGGGCTTCGGTCAGCCCTTCCGCGCGCGCGCGCTCGTCGGCCATCTCCCGGCGCATCCGCGCGAGCTTCAGGTTGGAGGCGATGCGCGCGAGCAGCTCTCCGGCGGAGAAGGGCTTCACCAGGTAGTCGTCCGCGCCGGAGGACAGGCCCTGCACGGTGGCCTGCTCGCCCGCCTTCGCGGACAAGAGCAGGATGGGCAGCTCCCGCGTTTGCGGTGCCGCGCGCAGAGCCCGCAGCAGGCCCACGCCGTCCAGGCGCGGCATCATCACGTCGGACAACACCAGGTCCGGAGGCCGGGCCAGCGCTGACTCCAGCCCCTTCTCTCCGTCCGTCACCGTCTCCACGTCATAGTCGGTGGAGAGCACGCGCTGGATGTAGTCGCGCATGTCCCGGTTGTCGTCCACCAGCAGGATGCGCGCGCGCGGCATCAGCTCCTGCGCGCGGATTGCCGGGGCGGGCGCGGGCGCGCGGTTCGACAGCGTCTGCTCCTTCGGCTTGGAGACGTTCCACAGCAGCGCTTCCTGGACGTAGGCCGTCGTGGCCTCGCGCGCCGCGGAGCGCGGACGGGCCGTGGTGCGGATCCGCTCCGGGGGCAGGTGCGCGTGGCCCAGGGGCAGCTCCACGGTGAAGGTCGTGCCCTGGCCCTCCGTGCTGCGCACCGCCACCGTGCCGCCGTGCAGCCGCGCGAACTCCTGCACCAGCGCGAGCCCGATGCCCGTGCCCTCGTGCGTGCGCGACGCGGTGCCCGGCACGCGGTGGAAGCGCTCGAAGAGGCGGGGCAGCTCCTGCGCGGGGATGCCCGAGCCCGTGTCCTCCACCTCCAGCACCACCCGCCGGCCGCGCTCCCGCAGGCGCAGCGTGACGCCGCCCTGGAGCGTGAACTTGAACGCGTTGGAGACCAGGTTGAGGACGATCTGCTCCCACAGGTCCGGCGCCACGTACACGGGCTCCGACAGCGGGGGACAGTCCACCGTGAGCTGGAGGCCCGTGCGCTCCATGGCGGAGCGGAAGCTGCTCGCCGCGTCCGCCGTCAGCGCCGCCAGGTCGGAGGGCACGAAGCGCTCCTCCCGGGGCCCGGCCTCCAGGCGCGACAGGTCCAACAGCGCGTTCACCAGCTTGAGCAGGCGTCCCGCGTTGCGGTGCACGCGCTCCAGCTCCCTGCGGGCCTCGGCCGGCAGCGCGCCCGAGCGTCCGGCGAGCAGGTCCTCGGTGGGGCCCAGCATCAGCGTCAGCGGCGTGCGGAACTCGTGGCTGACGTTGGCGAAGAACTCCGACTTCAGCCGGTCCAGTTCCCCCAGTTGCTCGTTCGCGGTGCGCAGCTGCTGGTTGGCTTCCTGGATCTGCTGCGCGCGGCGGAAGATCTCCTCTTCCATCTCCCCCGCGCGGGCTTGGAGCGCCTGGTGCTGGCGGTCCTGTTCGGTGCCCTGGTTCTTCAGGAGGATGAAGTCCGTCACGTCCTCGACGCGGTGGATGATGTGGCTCAGCTTCCCGTCCACGCCGAACACGGGCGAGTTCAGCGGGCTCCAGTAGCGCACGTCGAATCCGTCCCCCACGGCGCCGGCCCGGGGGATGTCGTACTTCTGGACCGCCATCGCGTCCGGGGCACCCGTCTTGATGACGCGCTCCAGGGACGCGCGCAGGTTGCTCACGCCGTTGGCCGTCGGGTCCTGGGGGTTGTTGGGGAAGACGTCGAAGATGTGGCGGCCCAGGATGGCCTCTCGGCGCGTCTGGGTGGCGCGCAGGTACGCGTCCGTCACCGCGACGATGTGGAGCCCGGGCGTCAGCACCAGGTACGGATTGGGCGAGGCTTCGAACAGGCTCCGGAAGTCCGGGGCGTCGGGAGGGCTCGGGGGCATCACACGGTCCTCAAAGGCGGAGGAGTGCGTGGAAGTAGTCACTGCGCTCCCGGATGGCCAGGGGCATGTGGGCCGCTCCGCCGAGGTTTTTCACCGGTGGACGATTGGGGCCCTGGACGCCCACCGGTGACGGCGCGGATCAGGCCGCCGGAGCGGCGTCCGGGGAGGCGACGGGTTGCTGAACGGCGGGCGTCACCAGCGGGGGCGGCTGGGCCTTGAGGCGCGCGTAGTCGAAGCAGGCCACGAGGATGGAGGCCACCGGCACGGCGAAGAGGGCGCCCCAGAGGCCGAAGAGCTTCTCGCCCGCGATGAGGGAGAAGGCCACCACCACGGGGTGGATGCGCGCGGCCTCGCCCATGATCTTCGGGTTGAGGAAGTAGGCCTCCAGCGCGTGGATGCCGACGATCCACAAGAGGAGCGCGAAGGCCTTCTGCACGCCGTCCGCCAGCGCGATGAGGACGATGGGCACCGAGCTGATGATGGTGCCGAAGATGGGGATGAGGCTGAAGAGCGTGGCGATGGTGGCCAGCAGGAACGCGAACTTCACGCCGAAGAGCAAGAGGCCCACCAGCGTGAGGCCCCCGTTGACGAGGCAGATGGTGACCTGCCCGCGCACCACGCCGGACAGCGAGCGGTCGATGTTCGCCACCAGCGTCTTCGCGTCGGGGAGGAACTCCGCGGGCACCAGCGTGCCGAAGTAGCGGCGGATGGCCTGCGCGTCGATGGAGAAGAACGCGGCGACCATCAGGATGAAGAACAGCATGAACACGCCGGCCAGCACCTCGGTGACGATGCGGCGCGACACGTTGACGATGTCCGACATGTTCTCGCGCACGAGCGTCGTGCCGCGGGCCACCGCGTCGGTGAGCATCTGCTCCAGGTCCAACGCGAGGCTGAAGCCACCGGAGGTGCCCGCCGCCGCGCCCTCCATGGCCCGGTCCGACAGGGCCACGGGGATGCCGTACACGTTGAGCCACGTCTCCGCGCGCTGCGCGAGCGACTGCACGTGCTCCGGCGTGAGCGCGCTGGCGAAGCCCGCCATCTCCCGGCTGATGCGCGCCACCTCGCGGTACAGCTGCGGCACCAGCGCGATGAAGAACAGGTACACCGCGAGGAAGAAGCCCGAATAGATCATCAGGATGGCCACCCAGCGCGGCACGGAGCGGCCGCCCAGGTTCCACCGGGTGATGCGCCCCACCAGCGGCTGCACCAGGTACGCGATGAGCGCCGCGCCCGCGAAGGGCATCACCACCGAGCGCAGCGTGAAGAGCATCAACGCGATGGCCACCCACAGCCCCGCGAGGAGCATCAGGCGCTTGCGGCGATCTTCGGGGGCGGTGTCCACGGGCTGCGACATGGGATGTGGGCTTAGGGCAGTCGCCTCCCTCCTGACAAGCTCCGGCGAGGAAACACCTGGAGACCCCCGGCTCCTACGGCACCGGAACGTCCCGGAAGCGCCCGGGGAAGGGCGTCCGGGCCGCCGGGCGTCCGTCTGGACTCAGGCCTGGGGCAGCGGTGGCGGGGCGTCCAGCCGGGCTTCCACCCGGTCCAGGCAGGCCTGCATCAGCGGGCGTTTGACGCGCCCCTGGGTGGCCTCGCCCAGGCCCAGCATCTGCTCCGTCAGCCAGCGGGTGAGGAAGAGCAGGGGGACGCGGTCGTCGGGGGCCAGGCCCCGCTCCAGGTAGCGCTTGTTGCGCATGTAGTCGTCGAACGCGTCGAACTCACGGCCCAGGTCCCAGCGCGCGAGCCGCAGGGCCTCCGTGTAGACGGCCGGGGCGGGGCGCCGGGTGACTTGCGTGAACAGCGGGGCGAACTCCCCCAGGGTGGCGGGGTCCAGGTCCTGGACGGGCGGAGGCCAGGTGCCCAGGTCGTTGGCGAGCAGCCGCGCCACCTCCTCCAGCAGGTGGTCCACGAGGGGGATGGGCTTGAGGTCGAAGAGGTGGTCCCAGCGCGAGGGCATGTGTCAGGGGCTGGCGGCGGCGGCGGTGGCAGCGGAGGCCGCGTGGTGCTGGAGGCCTTCCAGGTGACCCTGACCGCCGACGCCCGGCTTACGGCCAATGGCGGCGGCGGCGGCGAGAGCGGCACGGCGAAGGGCAATGACAGCGACAACGGCGCGGCGGGAGCCCACGGCGCCGACGACGAGGCCACCCCGGCCGCGGGCGGCCAGAGCGCGAGCGAAAGCGCTGGAGACGGCGGCGCGGGAGGCGCGGGCACCACCGCGCCTCAAGTGGGCAGCAATGGCGGCGCCAAGAATGGCTTCGAAGGCGGCGG
>NZ_RAWD01000569.1:0-2744 GCF_003612065.1 Corallococcus sp. CA047B | reverse complement strand
GACGGGAAATGGGTGGTGAGGCTGCACGGCGAGTGACTTGAAATGACCGGTGGTCATGCGAGTGCAGCGGATGGACGATGGGCGACTCCAGGTAGACGGCCCACTCGCGGGATCGTTTCCGGACACGGAGACAGACAGGTCCATGACGAAACTCCGCTTGCTGTCCGCCCTCCTGATCCTTGGCCTGCTGCCGGGATGTTCCCTGTTCGGTTACTACAAGTACGAGCGGGCTCCACGCGGCACGCCAGAGCAAGCAGCCCAGATCGACTTCCCCAACTCGTATGAGGAGGGAACGCATCTGGACGGGCCCGCGCTGGCGGCCTTCATCGTCGCACTCAATGAATTCATCCCGCCCCACAGCAAGGCGGATACCAGCAATGAAGCGCTGACGAAGTGCCTGACCCGGCGTGACACGTACGACGCGACGATCTTGAAAGCCAACGACGACCTCTACTTCGTCAGCTTCCTTCCCAAGATTGAACGCTGCGGCATCCAGTTGGAGGTGCCCATCCTGGACGCGGGCGCGGACTACGCCATCGACCGACAGGGACGCATCTTGAACGTGCTCTAACCCGTCGTCCGGCGCTTCTTCGCCTGCGCCTTCTTCCGGGCCACCGGCGCGGAGGCAGTCGGCGCCGGCAGCACCGACACCATCGCCTTCACCACGCGCGACACGGCCTTCAGCCGCTGCGGATCCAACTCCCGCAGCGTGCGCATCAGCCGCCGCAGCTCCGCGGAGTCCTCTTCATGCCGGGGCGCTCGCGGCGATACCGGCGACAGGCCCGGCCCCACGCCCAGCAGCGCGTCCGCGGACACCGCCAGCACGTCGCACAGCCGCCGCAGGTTCTGCGCCCGGGGCAACATCCGCCCGCGCTCCATGCGGCTGTAGACCTCCATGGCGATGCCCACCCGCTCCGCCACGTCCGCCTGCGTGAGCCCCAACCGCATCCGCGCATCCCGCGCGGCGGCTCCAAAGACCGTGTTCAGCTTCTCATTGACGGGCGCAGGCACCCCCAAAACCTTGCACCTCTCCCCCCGTGCGCAAGTTTTCAGGTCCCGCCAGCACTCAGCGCGCCCGGAACGCCAACACGCCCTGGATGACCAGGCCCAGCGCCTTCAATTCCTCCTCGTCCAGCGGCCGCAGCGCTCGCACCAGCCGCCGCAAGGACGGCGGATCCTCTTCCCGGTCCGCCAGCGCCATCGTCAGCGCCTCCTGCGGCGGCGTGGGCCCGTCCAATCCCAGGAGCGTGTCCGCGCGGATGCGCAACACCATGCTCAACCGACGCAGCGTCGTGGAGCTGGGCAACACCCGCCCCCGCTCCATCCGGCTGTACACCTCCATGGCGATGCCCACCTGGCTGGCCACGTCTCCCTGGGTCAGCCCCTGTCGCTCACGGGCCGCGCGCGCCGCCGTGCCCACCGTGATGGCCAACTCCTCGTTCATTGCCGCTCACCACCCCTGCCCGGAAAGCCATGTTCCCCGTGAAGTCAGGTGTCCGGCGCCCTACCTGACATGGCCCCGACACTACCCCAAGGGGCAGTCGCCATGCTATGGACCTCCCAGGTCCTATCGACCTTTCCAGCCATGCGTCCGCCCAGCCACGTTCTCCCTCTTGAATTGAACCCTCCACGTCCCACACCTGTTTCCCGCTCCGCGGGCGCGGGGAGGAGCCCGCGATGAGCATGGGAATCGAAGGCCACCCGCTGCTGCTGCAACCCCAGGAGGTGGTGGGCAGCTTCAAGCTGCTCAAGCGCCTGGCCACCGGGGGCTACGGCACCGTGTTCCTGGCGGAGACCGGGGGCGTGCCCGTGGCGCTGAAGTTCGCGCTCTACGGTCCCCAGGACGCCGAGGAGGGCTCGCAGGTGGACGCGCGCACCCTCAAGGAGGTGAGCGTCCTGCACCGCATGGCCCACCCCAACGTGGTGGCGCTGCGCGGCTACCACCGCTGGCCCCACCCGAGCACCGGCTACCTGTTCCTGGTGATGGACTACGTGGAGGGCCCCACGCTGTCGGAGTGGGCCCTGGCGTCGCGGCCTACCCCCCGGCAGGTGGCGCGGCTGTTCGCGGAGCTGGCGCTGACGCTGGACTTCATCCACCGCGCCGGCGTGCGCCACCGCGACATCAAGGGCAGCAACATCATCGTGCGAGCGTCGGATGCCCGGCCGGTGCTGGTGGACTTCGGCTCCAGCGACCACGCCTGCGCCGCGCGGATCACCGACGACCGGCCCCCACCGGGCACCCCCAGCTACCGCAGCCCGGAGCTGCTCCGGTACTGGCTGCGCTACCCCAAGCACCTGACCCGCTACGTCTACCAGCCCACCGACGACCTCTATTCGCTGGGCCTGGTCCTCTTCGAGGTGCTCACCGGCGACTTCCCCTACCCCACGAACGTGCCCGCGGAGGCCCTGCTGGGCCGCATCCGCGCCGCCCCCAGCCGCTCCGCCCGGGCGCTCAACCCGCGCGTGCCCCGCGAGCTGGATGCCATCTGCGAACGGATGCTCCGCCACGACGTCGCCCAGCGCTACCCGATGGGCGCGGACCTCTACGCGGACCTGAACGCCGCCCTGGAGCGCGCGTCCCAAAGCTGGGACATCCCCCTGTTCGCGGCCCCGCCTCCCCACGACGCCGTCACCGAGGAGTCCGACGAGTTCTTCGACGGCAACGAGGAGGCCCGCGAGATGCGCCGGTGGGCCCGGGCCCAGGACTGGCGCGTGCCGGGCGCCTCCCCCCACTCCAGCGCGCC
>NZ_RAWD01000568.1:0-2764 GCF_003612065.1 Corallococcus sp. CA047B | reverse complement strand
CGGGGATGGAGGGCCTGGGCGTGTCAGGTTCTCCAGATATGTCTGGTGGGGTGTCGGGTGGACGAAACCCGACATGCACACTGCGCACGGAGGCCCAGGCGCCGTAAGGTGCGAGCCTCGGTGGCTGTCGATGTCATGGAGGGGTCATGCACGAGTGGTTGGAGGCACTGCGCAAGTCCGCGAAGGCGACCTCGGAGGGTGTGCTGGCGGAGGACGTCCGCCGCGCCGAGACGGAGTGCGGCATCCCGTTCCCCGGGGAGCTCACGGACCTGTACCTGACGCTCAACGGCGGTGAGTTCGAGGGCGAGGTGCGCCTGTACCCGCTGCGGGGCGGCGAAGGGGCGCCCAGCGTCCTGGAGAAGA
This sequence comes from Corallococcus sp. CA047B, assembly GCF_003612065.1. NCBI lineage: Bacteria > Pseudomonadati > Myxococcota > Myxococcia > Myxococcales > Myxococcaceae > Corallococcus > Corallococcus sp. CA047B. Next base: position 2,401 of record NZ_RAWD01000568.1, on the reverse strand, counting down.
GCCGGCTGATGCTGGTGGGCCTGCCCGCCGCGGGCGTGTGGCGCTTCGGGTTGAAGGGGCCGCACCGTCACCTGTTCGTCGCGCGCAAGTCCGCGATGGAGGAGCAGGGGGATGGGGGTGGGCCGCTGCCCGGATGGATGGAGGCGCTGGACGCGGACGACTGGGTCTTCGGCACCTGGGAGAACGAGAAGAAGGAGATGCGGCTGTACCGCACGCTCAAGGACATGCTCGAGGTACTGGTTCCGCCCGTCGAGGTGGAGAGCTTCGGGGAGCGCACCTTCGCGCGGGCGTTGAACGCCGTGTTGCAGGGGGCGCTGTCCGGCGCCGCGGCCGAGGAGGACGAGGCGCCGTCCCCCGCCGAGCGGAACCGCGACTACTCGCGCGACCTGGCCGCCCTGGCCCGTGACGTCGAGGAGGCCGAAGAGGCGGACGACGAGGACGAGGCCGCCGACGAAGGCGATGAGACCGGGGCCTCCGATGAGGAGGGCGGAGCGCTCGAAGCGTCCGAGGAGGAGGACTCGGAGGTCGAGGAGGCTTCCGAGGCGGAGGAGGGCGCGCAGGAGGAGCTGTTCACGGAGTCCAGGCCGTCGCGTTCCACCGCGAAGAAGGTCCGGCCCCCCGCGTCCCGTGAGGCGTCCGCCGTACCTTCCGTGAGCGCGGGCAAGCCCTCCGCTCCGAAGAAGGGTCGCACGGCCCCGGCGCCGTCCACGGCGGCTCGGGGCAGCACGCGCAAGTCCGCGCACGTGCCGTCGGATGAAGCGTCCTCGGCAAGCACGGGCAAGGCCACCGCGAAGAAGGGCGCTCCTGCTCGGGGTGCCGCGAAGAAGTCCACGGGCAAGGCCGCCGCCGCGAAGAAGGCTGCTCCTGCCCGCGCCGCGAAGAAGGGCGCTCCCACTCGGGGTGCCGCGAAGAAGGCCACGGCGAAGAAGGGCGCTCCCGCTCGGGGTGCCGCGAAGAAGGCCACGGGCAAGGCCGCCGCGAAGAAGGGCGCCGCCCAGAAGCGGGGTGGCACCGCCGCGAAGAAGGGCGCCGCCGCGAAGCGGAGCACCGCGAAGAAGGGCGCTGCCCAGAAGCGGGGCGGCGCCGCTGCGAAGAAGTCCGTCGCTCGCAAGCCCACGGCGAAGAAGTCCGCGCGTCGCCGGTCCTGAAACACACCGGTGACCGGAGGCGCTCCCTGGAGCCCTCCGTCCCCGGCGCCCGGGTCTTGAAACAAGGGCGCGTCTCCCTCCCGGGGACGCGCCCTTGCAGTACCACCGGCCCGGGGCCTAGCGGTCGGGGAGCAGATCCGGCGTCTGCGCACGCGGGCCCGGGTCATCGGGCTGCGCGGTCAGCTCGCGCTCCTCCTCTTCCTCCTCGTCTCCCCGGCGGAACTCGTGGATCTGATCCGGAAGGATGTCCCGGGCATCCGCCTCCTCCTCCATCGGGGGAGACAGGGCCAGGTCCTGGTCCGAGATGTTGATTTCGTCCTCCCCGGTCATCGGGTTGCGATGGCGCAGCGAGGTGGACTCGCCCACATCCTCGTCTCCGAGCTTGTTGAATCGCATGGGGTCTCCTCGACAGGGACGGTTGAGAAAGCTTCCGTGTCCCCACGAAAGTGAGCCCCCCGGACACGGCCGGCAATCCGAGCCGGTCGCCTGCCTGCCGGGCCTGACCCGACGTCAGCGAGGGGCTGACGGCGGCCGGCTGTTGAGGCTGCCGGGCTCCACTTCCAGCACCACCATCGCCAGCGCGAGCACCCGGGAGAGCGTCTCGCGCAGCGTGTAGCGCCAGGGGGTCGCTCGGCCCTCGTCCGCCGCCACGCCCCACGCGTCGATGCCCACCGAATTGGCGATGAACAGCGCCCGCGACAGGTGGAAGCGCTGGGTGACCAGCACCGCCCGGTTCGCGCCAAACACCGTGTGCGCCCGCAGGCAGCTGTCGTAGGTGGACAGCCCCGCCTCGTCGCCCAGCACCACCGCGTCCGGTACCCCGCGCTCCACCAGATAGCGCCGCATGGCCCGCGTCTCGTCGTGGAAGGGCGCGGAGTTGTCCCCGCTCACCAGGAGCGCCCGCACCTTGCCCTGCCGCCAGAGGGCGATGGCCGCGTCCAGCCGCTGCGCCAGCACCGGCGAGGGCACCGCGCCCGGCGCGAGCCCCGCCCCGAACACCAGCGCCAGGGGCGCCTCCGGGGCCACGGCCAGCGGCACGATGCGGCCCTGGTAGCGCAGGCGCACGAAGTGGGACAGGCCCAGCACGACGACGAGGCCCAGGCCGACCAGCCCCAGGCCCCTGCGCACCCACACCCTGGTCGTGCCGCCAGCCTTCATGGACCTCGCAAAACGGTCGGGAGGGGCCATTCTCTTCCGGCGGGCCGCTCGCGGAAAGCGAACCGTGCATCCGGACCCCCGGAACTGTTCATGCC
>NZ_RAWD01000567.1:0-2771 GCF_003612065.1 Corallococcus sp. CA047B | reverse complement strand
GGGGTGGGGTTCGGCGGGGGTGATGACGCCCTGGAGCGTGTCCTCGGCGTCCTGCCAGGTCAGCGCCAGGACTTCGTTGCGACGCTCGACCTTGATCTGATCCGAAGCCGGGGCCGCGACGGCATGCAGGGTCAGCAGGCAGGTCGCGACGACCCACCCCAGGAAGGTGGACCTGCGGCTTTGCCTCGACGGCCGCTGTCCCCTAAGATGCGCTGCCCTGTCACCTTCCACTGAGCCCGCTCCCCCCGGGGAGTGCCCGGGATGAACCCTCAAGCCTTCGGGAAATACCAGCTCCTCAAGAAGCTCGCCACGGGCGGCATGGCCGAGGTCTGGCTTGCGCGTCAGTCCGGAATCGAGGGCTTCCAGAAGGACGTTGTCGTCAAGCGCATCCTCCCGCACCTGGCGGAGGACCGCGAGTTCGTGGAGATGTTCCGCAACGAGGCGCTGATCGCCGCGCGCTTCAACCACCCGAACATCGCGCAGGTGTACGAGTTCGGCGAGGCCAACGGGACCTACTACATCGCCATGGAGTTCATCCACGGCGAGGACCTGGGCCGGGTCATGCGCAAGGCCAGCGGGATGAACCAGTGGATCGCCCGGCCGCTGGCGGTGCGCATCGTCGCCTCCGCGTGCGAGGGCCTCTACTACGCGCACAGCCGCACGGACGACGCGGGCCGCCCGCTCAACGTGGTGCACCGGGACATCTCCCCGCAGAACATCCTGATCAGCTTTGATGGTTCGGTGAAGCTGGTGGACTTCGGCATCGCGAAGGCCGCGGATCAGGCCTCCATGACGAAGTCCGGCGCCATCAAGGGCAAGTTCGCGTACATGGCGCCCGAGCAGGCCGCCGGCAAGCACCTGGACGCCCGCGCGGACATCTTCGCCATCGGCCTGGTGCTGTACGAGATGCTCACCGGGCACCGGCCGCTCAAGAAGGACTCGGAGCTGGCCACGCTGCAGGCCGCCATGGAGTGCGCCATCCCCGCGCCGTCCGAGGTGGCCGACGTGCCCCGGGACATGGACCACGTGGTGATGCGCGCCCTGGCGAAGAGCGCGGATGACCGCTACGACACCGCGCGGGAGCTGCAGTCCGCCCTGGAGGAGCTGCTCGTCAACGAGCGCTGGGTGGTGGGCTCGGTGCAGATCTCCGAGCTGATGAAGACGCTCTTCTCGGACCGGCTGGCGGAGGAGCTGAAGCAGGGCCAGTTCGTCCCGGTGGGCGAGGACTCCAGCACGTCGCCGCCCCGGCCGCCCGCGGAGATGAGCTGGGAGGCCCCGCCGGGTGAGTCGTCCTCGCAGCGCGAGCGCGCGCGTGGCAACACCCGCACGGGCGCCGCGCCCCGCCGCGCGACGGGCATGGCGCCGGCCGTCATCCCGGAGGATCCGAACGAGTACGACGCGCCGTCGCTCACGGGCGTGGAGTCGCAGCCGCGCCGCCGCTCCAGCGTGTCGGAGCCGGTGGCCCGCCGCAACACGTCCTCCAGCAACCCGGGCGTCACGCAGGTGGCGCGCACCAACTCGCGCTCGGACCTGCGCAGCCAGCCGATGGAGGACGTGCCCACGCCTCCGCCGCCCCGGCGCACGATGTCGCGCGTGGTGCCGGTGTCGGAGCCTCCGCCCTCGCGTTCCCGCTCCGGCGTGCAGCGCATGGACGTGGAGGAGGACGACGAGCGCACCCGCCTGCCTCCGCCGGAGGATGATCCGGACACGGTGCCGGCGCCCGTGGTGCGCCGCCGCACCAGCACCAGCCAGCAGGCCGCCATCGAGGCGCCGCGCCGTCGCACCTCCAGCCGCGTGGATGCCCCGCGCCCGCGCCCCGTGCCGGTGGACGACGAGGACTCCGCCCCGCGGCGTCCTTCGAGGAACAACGCCCCGGCGGTGCGGGACGAGCCGGCGCGCCCCCGAGGGCAGGCCGTGCGCACGGTGGCCACGGTGGGCTTCATCGTGGGCCTGCTCGCGGTGCTGGTCCTCTTCCGGGAGCCCATCCTCGCGGCGGCGACCTCCAAGGCCGTGGATGCGCAGGGCGTGTGGCTCACGGTGAACACCAACCAGCCGGTGAAGGTGTCGGTGCGGCACACGCCGCGCTGTGGCAGCGCGGAGCCGGTGACGGCGCTGGGCACCGCGCCGCTCACGCGCGCGCAGGGCGCCCACCTGCAGGACACGCTCATCCTGGAGAACGAGGCCCAGGGCATCTACCTGGAGGACTCGGAGGAGCTGGCGTTCGGTCAGCCCGGCGAGCTGAAGACCTTCGAGCGCACCTTCAAGGAAGGCACGCTCCGGCTGAAGATCACGCCCAGGACGATGACCGGCCTGACCGTGTACCGGAACAACCAGTCGCTGGGCAGCGCCTCCACCACGCTGAAGCTGATGGAAGGCGAGCAGCGTCTGGAGCTGCGCGGCGCCAAGCTGAAGGAACCCGTCTCCTTCGAGGCCAAGATCAAGCCCGGCGAGACGACGGACCTGCCGCTGGACCTGGAGTCCTCGCTCTAAACCCCCGCTAGTAGCGGGGCAGGGACGGGTCCACGGTGCGCGAGTACAGGTCGATGCCGCCCTTGAGCGACACGGCCTCCAGCCCCAGGTCACGCAGGTACGCGGCGCCGTCCAGGCTCCGCACCCCGTGGTGGCAGTAGACGACGACGGGGCGGCCCCGGAAGGCCTGGAGGGCCTCGGCGTGCTCCTCCAGCTCCGGCAGGGGCATCAGCACGGAGTCCGGCAGGGCCACCCACTCGTGCTCGTGGACGAAGCGCACATCCACCAGGACGGGGCGGGAT
>NZ_RAWD01000566.1:0-2777 GCF_003612065.1 Corallococcus sp. CA047B | reverse complement strand
GTCGTGGCCGGTCCCTTCCGGGGGGCCGGGGCGGGCGTGGCGCGGTGGGTCACGTAATACAGGCGCCCGAAGGCCAGCAGCGCTACTACCATCAACAGGAGCCGATGAAGTGGGAAGCGGCGCACGAGCAAACTCCTTGATTCCAACCGGGACCGGGGGTTATCAGCGCCCGCGAGTTCCATCCGAAATTAATGACGGAGGCGTGCGTGGCTGAGACTTTCGACGTGGTGATCATCGGCTCGGGTCCTGGCGGCTATGTGGGCGCCATCCGCGCGGCCCAGCTCGGGCTGAAGACGGCCATCATCGAGAAGGACAAGCGCCTGGGCGGCACCTGTCTGCATCGCGGCTGCATCCCGACCAAGTCGCTCTTGTGGACCGCGTCGCTCTTCCACCACATCAAGGAAGCGGCGGACTTCGGCATCGACACGGCCAACCCCACCGTCAACTGGGCCAACGCCCAGAAGCACAAGGACAAGGTCGTCACCAAGGGTGCCAACGGCATCGACTTCCTGATGAAGAAGAACAAGATCACGGTCGTGAAGGGCCATGGTCGCATCAGCGGGAAGGGCAAGGTGGAGGTGACGGCGGAGGACGGCTCCAAGCAGACGCTGGAGACCAAGAACATCATCGTCGCCACGGGCTCCGTGCCCAAGTCCCTGCCGAACGTGCAGGTGGACCACAAGCGGGTGATGAACAGTGACTCCATCCTGACCATCGACCGCATCCCCAAGAGCATCATCGTCCTGGGCGCGGGCGCGGTGGGCTGCGAGTTCGCCTCCGTGTTCAACCACGTGGGCAGCAAGACGGCCATCGTGGAGTACATGCCGGCGCTGCTGCCGATCGAAGACGCGGACGTGTCCAAGGAGCTGGACAAGATCTTCCGCCGCCGCGGCATCGACGTGCACACCGGCGCCAAGGTGGAGAAGGTGGAGCACACGGCGGACGGCGTGAAGGTCACCATGACCGTGGGCTCGGAGACCAAGACGCTGGAGGCCGAAATCCTCCTGTCGGCGGTGGGCCGCTCGCCCGTCACCGAGGACGTGGGCCTCAACAAGACGGCCGTGCAGACCGACCGCGGCTTCATCAAGGTCGACGCGCAGTGCCGCACCAGCGAGCCCAACGTCTACGCCATCGGCGACGTCATCCCCACGCCGATGCTGGCGCACATGGCCAGCGCCGAGTGCGTGATGGTGGTGGAGCACATCGCCGGGAAGAACCCCGCGCCCATCAACTACGACCTCACCCCGTCCGCCACCTACTGCTACCCGGAGGTCGCGTCGGTGGGCCTCACGGAGAAGAAGGCCAAGGAGCGCGGCTACGACGTGAAGGTGGGCATCGCCCCCTTCGGCGCCGTGACGAAGTCGGCCATCTCCAACGAGTCGATCGGCATGATCAAGATCGTCTCGGACCGCAAGTACGACGAGGTGCTGGGCATCCACATCATCGGGCCGCACGCCACGGAGCTGCTCGCCGAGGCCTGCGTCGCCATGAAGCTGGAGATCACCACCGAGGAGCTGGCGCACACCATCCACGCCCACCCGACGCTCTCGGAGATCATGCACGAGGGCGCCGAGGCCACGCTGGGCCACCCGCTGCACTTCTAGCGGGTGCGGCGCGCACGGCGGCCCGGGTTTTTTCCGGGGCCGCCGTAGAGCGCCTGGAGTGAGGCCGCGAGGGCGGCCAGTCGTTGTCGCAGCGACTCCGGGGCGAGCACCTCCACGCCCGCCCCGAGTTCGCACAGCTGGGAGACCGCGATGGAATCCCGCTCGAAATCCAACGTCGCCTTGCGCTTCCCACCGCGTGCCGCGGGCGCCGCCGTCAGGCGCTCTCCGTCGGCCGGGGGACGCATCTTCTTCAGCGCCGCTTCCCCTTCCGCCGTGAAGCGCAGCGTGACGTCGTAGCGGGGGCGCTCCGCGGCGAACTTCGCGCACCAGTCCTTCCAGAACGCGGGCAGGTCGAACCGGGCAGGGCGGGTGAAGCCCTTGGGATGCAACCGCACGCTCCCAATGCGCGCGCCCCGGAAGACGCGCGGGCCCTTGTCCGTCCCAGCGACCAGGTACCAGCGGTCCGCCTTGATGACGAGCCCGTATGGCTCCACCACGCGGCGGGAGCTGGCGCCGTCGAAGTCCTGGTAGCTCAGCGACACGCGGCGGTCCTGCCAGGCGGCGTCGCGCAGCGTGCCCAGGTGCGGGACGGGCTCGCGGCCGGTGAACCACCCGGACGCGTCCACGTGGAGGCGTTGGCGTGCGTGCTCCAGCGCGGGCTGCTGGAGGGCGGGGAGCGCCGCGGCCAGCTTCACCATCCCCGTGCGCAGGGGCGCGGACAGGCCCAGGTCGTCCAGGGCGCCTGGGGCTCCCACGGTGGCCAGGGCCTGCAGCTCCGGGCGGGTGAGGCCGGTGAGCTGCGTGCGCCAGCCCTCCATCAGGGCCACGCCGCCTGAAGCGCCTCGCGTGGCGTACACGGGGATGCCCGCGGTGGACAGGGCGTCCAGGTCGCGGTGCACGGTGCGGCTGGAGACCTGGAGTTCGCGGGCCAGCTCGCCCACGGTGCTCCGGGGGCGGGACTGCAGACGCATGAGCAGGTGCACGAGTCGGTCGGCGCGCAGGGGGTGTCCTCCATCAACGGGGCTTCGCAGCTTCGCCCGGCAATCATGACAGGGGATGTCAGGATTGGGCGTGCAGGGTGGAGGCTGAAAGGGAGGACCACCATGAAGCCACTCGAAGGACGGATTGCCCTGGTTGCTGGAGCGACGCGGGGCGCGGGGCGGGGAATCGCGA
>NZ_RAWD01000565.1:0-2784 GCF_003612065.1 Corallococcus sp. CA047B | reverse complement strand
AACCCGGTGCGTTGGTCACGTGCCCAGAGGCACCGGAGAGGCACCGGAGAGGCACCGGACACCGGCCCCCGCGCCGCACGCGGTAGAGTCCCGCCCATGACGCCTGCTTCGCCGCCCCTCGCCTCCGCCCGCCCCACGACCTCCTGGGTGCACCGCGCGTTGAAGGCGTTCCTCCCGGAGGTGTTCGTGCTCGGGATGCTGGCGAACTTCTTCTACTACCGGGCGGATCCGCTGATGCCGGCCATCCGCTCGGATGGGTACGGCTACCACCTGTACCTGACGGCCCTCTTCGTCCAGCACGACCTGTCCTTCCGCACGGAGATGGCCGAGTGGGGAACGGACCTGAAGTCCCCGCTGGGCCTCACCCTGGACGAACACACGGGCCGCTACATCAACAAGTACCCCCCGGGACAGGCCCTCCTGATGGCGCCCGCGTTCCTCCTCGCGCACGTCAGCGCGCCGCTCGTGGGCGCGAACCAGAGCGGCTATTCCCGCCCGTACCATGTGGCGGCGGCCCTCAACGGACTGCTCGCGCTGCTCATCGGCCTTGCGTTGCTGCGCCGGGCCCTGGAGGAAGCTGGCTATTCGCCGCCGGTGGTGCTGGCGACGCTCGTCGCCGTCACGTTCGGCACCAACCTGTTCCACTACGGCAGCCTCGAAGCGAGCATGAGCCATGTGTATTCGTTCGCGCTCTTCGCCGGCTTGCTGCTCATCGTGCCCCGGTGGTACCGCGAGCCCACCGCGCGCCGCTCCCTGCTGCTGGGGTTCGTGCTGGGGTTCATCGCGCTGGTGCGCAACACCAACGGCCTGATGGCGCTGTTCGTGCTGCTGTACGGCGTCTTCGACCTGCCGACGCAGCGGGCGCGCTTCGCCTTCCTCAAGGCGAACGTCCGGAACATCGCGTTGGCCCTGCTCTCCTTCAGCGCGGTGATGTCCATCCTCTTCGCCTACTGGCACTACGCCACCGGGAAGTGGTTCGTCTTCTCCTACCGGGGCGAGGGCTTCCATTTCGACAGGCCCCAGGTGCTCGCGGTCCTCTTCAGCGTGCGCAAGGGCCTCTTCTTCTGGGCACCGCTGTGGCTCTTCGCGGTGGCGGGCTTCGTGCGCGACCGCGAGCGCCTCAAGCCCTACCTGTTGCCATTGGCGCTCTTCTTCATCCTCCAGACGTTCCTCGTGGCCTCGTGGTGGCACTGGCCCTACGGCTCCAGCTTCGGACACCGCGCCTACACGGAGGCGAGCGCCCTCTTCGCGTTCGGCATCGCCGGCTTCCTCACGAGCCTGCGACGGCCGGCCACGCGGCGCCTCGTGGGGGGCATCTTCGTGCTCCTCATCCTGCTCCAGGGCTTCCTGATGCTGCGCTACGCCCAGGAGCGCCTGAAGGGGGACCGCACGACGTGGGCGCAGTATTGGAGCCTCTTCACCGTGCCCTGAGGCGGGCCTCCCCGCCTGCCCTCCATGGAGGGAGGGGGGCCACCGAGCCCTCCGCGTCCCACACCGTCTATACTGGCGCGCGCATGCCCACCCTCCCCGCCTCCGCCCTCGACACGTCCGAAGCCCCGGCGTCCGTGCGCTTCCAGGGCCTGTGGCTCTTCTCGCCCCGGGCGGACATCAGCCTGCTCTTGCTGCCCACGCTGCTGATGCTCGCGTGCGCGTGGCTGGCCAGCTTCACCGGCGAGGGCCCGCGCGGGTTCTCCCAGCTGATTGGCCGGTGGACCTCGCAGTACGTCTTCCTCAATGGCACGCACGTCATCCTGACCTTCCTGCTGGTGGGCACCCGGCGCGAGCTGCTGCACACCACCCCGAACCAGTCCCGGCTGCTGGTGGGGGGCTCGGCGGCGGTGTTCGCGCTCACCTTCGGACTGCTCTGGTACGCAAGCGAGCACGCCCCCCTGCTGGCGCTGCTCCTGGGCGCCAGCATCCACGTCCTCGCGGCGCACCACACGTTGTCGCAGGTGAAGGGCCTGTGGGCACTGCACGGCCTTCGTGGAAGGGCCCAGGGCGCTCCGCCCCTGTCGGAAGCCGAGCGCACCCTCCAGCGCCAGTTCGTCCCGGTGGCGCTGGTGCTGATGATGGCGCGCTCGCTGGCGCTGCCCATCACCGCGTCCCGGGGCATGGGGCCGATGATCAACATCGGGCAGGCGGAGTCCGGTTCGCTGCCCCACGCCCTCACCTGGGTGCTGCTCGCCGTGTGGGGCGTCTTCGTCGCGAAGCTGGTGCTCGCGATGCGCGGTCCCCCGGGCCAGAGCGGCCCCCGGCGGGTGTATGTCCTGGGGCACGCGGCGGTGGTGGCGGTGTACCTGGTGTGGCCGCTGTGGGGCGCCATCCTGAGCGCGGGCATCCACGGGCTGGAGTACTTCTTCCTCACCGGCCGGATGCTGGAGCCCACGGCCGCGGAGCCCACGGCGCGCCTCCGGGGCCCCCGCGTGTGGGCGGCGATGCTCGCGGTGATGGCGCCCATCATCCTGGTGGGCATCGTCAACAGCCCCTTCGTGACGCTGGTGGACGGCGCCACCGGCAACGCGGCCACGAACTTCTTCCTCCAGCAGCAGCCCCTGTGGTCGCTGGGCGTCATCGCGACCAACGCGGTCGTCCTCGCGCACTACTTCGCGGACGCGTTCCTCTACCGCTTCCGGATCCCCCGGGTGCGCGAAGTCACCCTGCCCCGGCTGGGCCTGGGCTGAAACACCCCGGGCTCAGGGCCCGTGTAGGTCCAGGCTCGGGAGCCTGGACGCCCGGCGCCCCGCCCACCCGCCGAGCCCCTTGCGGGCCCGCCTTCCCCTGGAG
>NZ_RAWD01000564.1:0-2795 GCF_003612065.1 Corallococcus sp. CA047B | reverse complement strand
GGTGGGGGGGTCCATCTTCACGCGCGAGCGCACCGCCCGGTCCACGACGGAGCGGACCTACGACAACATCTCCGACGAGACGGGCCGCGAGGCCCTGGGCCGGCTGGCCTCCGCGGATCCGTTCCTGGAGACGCGCCGCGACTACGTCATCCTCGCGCGCTTCGATGGCCTGCGCGAAACGTCCGGCATGACGAACGACGAAGAGGACGAGGGTCCGAAGATCCCGGTGCTCACCATCGTGGGTTACCACCTGCCGCAGGCGCTCGCCGTCTACTAGCGCTTCGTCGGTGCCGCTGTCGTCGCCGTCGCGGTCAGGTCGCGTGACGGCGTGCCGGCGTAGATCTCCACGTCGGTGGCCACCCAGCTCCCCAGCCGCTCGCCGTAGGTGGTGTGCACCATCACGCCCTCGCGAAGCTGGGCCCGGGGCACGCGCTGGCCATCCCGCAGGATGCGCGTCGACGGGGCCACCTCGAAGGGCCGCTCCACGCCGTCGTCATCCCGCACCGTGAAGCCCCGGCTGCCCGCTGCGGTGACGGTCCCGTAGAAGTCGGGCACCTCGCTGGCCACCATCTCGCCCGCGCTGCCACTGCCGCCACTGCCCTCCGGCAGGGCCTCCAGGCGGGACAGCGGGAACACCGCGAGCGCCGAACCCGGCGTCCGTACCTCCTCGGCCGTCCCTCCCCGGGACTGACACGCGGCGGCGAGCAGCCCCAGCCCCCCGAGCAACAGCAGCATCCCCCGTCCCTGTCGCATGGCACCCTCCTCGCGGTCCCCTCCAAGATGGGCTGGAAACCCACGCCGACAAGCGTCCCCGGGAGGTAGGGCAGGCCCAGTGTCCTGGGGGGCACTGCGACCGTGACTCCGGGAGCAAACCGTGGCGCGACGCCCGCACCCCGGGAGTGGGGCAGGGGAGGGCACTTGCTTCGCGAAACCTAGTCCGGCCCGGACGCGAGGCCGTGCTTGCGCAGCAGCTTGCGCAGGTAGACGCGGTCGATGCCCGCCTCGCGCGACGCCTTGGAGACATTGCCGCCGCACCGCTCCAGCAGCGTCTTGAGGTAGTCGCGCTCGAAGCCTTCGATGAGGCGCTCCTTGGCCTCCTTGAAGGGCAGATCCAACGACAGCGACAGCGTGTCCTCGGGGTCCAGGTCCGCCGCCGCGCGGGCTGCCTTGACGGGCGCCTCCGGCAGGTCCGGCAGGGCGGACTCGCCCAGGTTCACCACCCGGTCCACCACGTTGCGCAATTCGCGCACGTTGCCCGGCCACGGGTACTGGGTGAGCAGGGCGCGCGTCTGATCCGACAGGGCGCTGGACTTCTTCCCCATGCGCTCCAGCACGGTGTCAATGAGCAGCGGGATGTCCTCCGGGCGCTCGCGCAGGGGCGGCAGCGTCGCGCGCAGCACCGCGAGCCGGTGGAACAGGTCTCCCCGGAATCGGCCCGCCTTCACCGCGCCCTCCAGGTCCTGGTGCGTGGCGGCCACCACCCGCACGTCCACCGCGCGGTAGTCGTTGGCGCCCACGCGCTTCACCTGCCGCCGCTCCAGCGCGCGCAACAGCCGGGGCTGCACCTCCAGGGGCAGCTCCCCCACCTCGTCCAGGAAGACGGTGCCCCCGTGCGCGCGCTCGAAGGCGCCCGCGCGGTCCGCCTGCGCCCCGGTGAAGGCGCCCTTCACGTGGCCGAACAGCTCCGACTCCAGGAGCTGCGGCGCCACGCCCGCCAGGTCCACGATGACGAAGGGCCCCTTGGAGCGCGTCCCGTGCGTGTGCAGGGCCTCCGCGCACAGCTCCTTGCCGGTGCCCGTCTCACCCTGGATGAGCACGTCGGATTCGCCCTGCGCCAGCCGCTCCAGCAGGGTGAACAGCTCCCGCATGCGGCGGCTCGTTCCCACCAGGTTCCCGAAGCGTTCGCGGGTGGACAGCGGCATGGCGCGCGACTGTTCGCCCTCCGGCACCAGCTTCAGCTCCGTGGTGCCCAGCGTGAGCACCGCGCCCGGACGCACGTCCAGGGTGGTGAAGCGCATGCCCTCGCAGAAGGACCCGTTGCGCGAGCCCACGTCCACCGCCTGGATGGTGTCCTCGCGCACGTCCAGCAGCAGGTGGCTGCGGGACACGGCCCGGTCCGCGATGACGATGTCCGACGCCGGATCCGCGCCCAGCCGGTAGCGCCCGGGGGTCAGCGGATAGCTCTGGCCCGCCTCCGGACCGGACAGCACCACCAGCCGCACCCGCACCCGCGTCGGGCGCAGGGCCGGGAGGGCATCCGTGCGGAGCAGCCGATCTTCCTCCCCGTTGTCGTCACCGAAGCGCGCCACGGCGCGCACCTTAACATGGGGAAATAGAAAGGCCCGGTCTCCCCGCGCGCGTTGTGAGGCCGCGCGTGCGGGGGGATCAGGCCCTCGACGAAAGAAGCGGTGCTGGAGAAGAGGTCCGTTAAGGCGCTGTGGCCGGTACCGCCGGCTTCGCGTGCTTGTAGAACAGCACCAGCGTGTAGCAGTGGAACTCGTTGTCGGAGGACTGGCAGACGACCCGGTCCACGATCTCGAGATCGGAGTTGCTCTTGATCCAGCGGGTGACGTTCTCACCCAACTCTTCCCGCTCCTTGGCCTTGGTAGCGGAGAAGACCTTCACGCCCGTGAACATCGCCTGCCACTCCTTGTGCGGTGGTGAGAAAAGGCTGACCGGGAGTTATCGCACACGCCGTTTCAAGGTGTCAAAAATGCGGCGCCCGGAATGTGGGGGAGTGCGAGGGGGCAAGGGAGCGGGACGCCCGGGGGTTTGCACGGTGGACGGCATGCATA
>NZ_RAWD01000563.1:0-2800 GCF_003612065.1 Corallococcus sp. CA047B | reverse complement strand
CGGGGGTACGCTGCGCCAGATAGCGCTCCAGCCAGAAGTAGACGGCTGGCCGACTCAGGGCTGCCAGATGCGCAGCCTCGCCCGGGCCTTTGCCCTCTGCGAGGAGTCTCACGGCCAGTAGCCGACGGAAGTGGCGAGCGTCGCGCACGCTTCGCAGCGCATGCTCCAGCTTCCGCCTGTCCTCTGCTGTCAGCCCCAGTTCGGCGGGGCTCCTTGCCGGTCGCATGGTCCAGAAAATGCGCATGCGACCGGCATTTGTCTCGGAACTTCCGGCGACCTACTTAGCCGCCGGCGAGGGGGATCGTTAACCTCCACATGTCGTTGAGCAGCACCGGCGCGAACTCCGCGGTCGCTCCTCCGAAGATGTAGAGCTCGTAGGCCGTGGCGGTCTTGCGGGAGAAGTAGAACTGGCCGAACCTCGGCGCCGGCGCGGGCCCCGTCATTGCGGTGTCCACGCGCGTCCAGGTCCCGGTGTGGAGATCGAAGTACCAGACATCGGACAGAGTGGTCCCGTCGAACTGGCTGCCTCCGAAGAGCCAGATGCGGTCGTTGTGCTCATCGGCGATCAGCTTTGCGTTGTCGCGGTGGCCCGGTCCGTCGGCCTCGTCGAAGACGATCTGATCCCAGGTCTCGGTGTGGACGTCGAACATCCAGAGGTCGCCAAGGAAGTTCTCAGGCGAGAACACACCGGTCCCGTTCACGGCGTCGTTCGTGTAACCGCCGTAGACGAGCAGCGCGTTCCAGCCCTCGGCGTAGACGAGCGGATGATGGGCACGAGCGCGCGGGGCGGTCGAGCCGGTCGAGACCTGCTTCCAACCGTTCTTGTAGCGGACCAGGTCGTGCTGGAGGCCATCAGGACGGTTGATGAAGGCCGGAAGCGTCGACGACGAGCCCGAGAAGGCGTACGCGACGGTCTTGTGCGTCTTCTTATTGCGCACGGCGGCCGCCTCCGTGGAGCGGTTGGCGCGCCCGATTTCGGCCGCGCTCTGCGCGATCTGCGTCCACCCGTGCACCGGATCGAACCGGAACGTGTCCTGGTGCGTGAGGTCGAGCCCGCGCCGGAAAGGACCTCTCCCGCCGGAGACGATCAGCGCGTCGTCCTCGGAGACGCACCACATCATCGACTCGGCCCTCGCGGACGGCCCGCCCGGGTACTGGCTGAGGTCGTACCAGGTCAGCGTGTCGACGTCGAAGGCGCTGAAGTCGGCCACGGGCTCGTCGTTTGGGTAGGTCCCGTTCAGCCCGCCGAAGATGTAGAAGAGGCCCTGGTCATAGGCGCTCGAACCGTCCCAGAGGGGGGCGGGGATGGCGCCGCCCTGCGGAATCTCGGTCCAGTAGGGCAAGCTCGATTGGGCGGCGCTCGCGCGGATTCCGGCGAACAAGAGCGAGAGCGAAGCGGCGAAAACGATCCGAAGGTGAAGCCTGCGTGTCATTCGGGTGACCTCCTTGGTTCAATCAATGTTGTACCCACGTGGGCTCGTACAGCCCCGGGGCGGCGTCGTCGAGGAGGCCGGAGACCCCTCGCTGCAGACACGTTAATCGGTCGCCGCGTGAAAGATAGTCCGTCGCGGCGCGGCCCGCGCTGAAACACCTCGCTTACGCCCCGCGCCTGAGCGGCACTCTGCCGGGGTATACAGAAACGGCAGACCCCTGTGCAGAAACACGGGCCTGAGCCTCTGACGAGGCGCTGGGCGCTTGCGTTTGGCAGGCGCCCAGCACGTCGCAGACGTCTGCGTTCTATCGGTGCGGATCCGCAAGGATTATGGGGATCCACGGGAACGCTCAGCGCCCGCCGACGGCTCATGCACCCGCGCCACCTGCCTCTACCGTCGGACGATGGAGGCAGGTGACACGTGAGGACCTCACGCAGGGGAGTGCGTCAGCTTCCTCAGGGGTAGGTGAAGGAACCCAGGTAGCCCGAGAGGCCAGGAGAACATCCTGACCCAAAGGCCGTGGCCGTATAGGTCCCCGCGAAAGTCAGGGTCGGCGTTGGCGAGGGCGATGAGGTTGTTGAAGCGCGTGACGGAACGAGCGCTGTCGAGGGGCTGCCGGAGAGCAGCGCTCATCGTGTGGCAGGACAGCAGCAGGCGGGCCCAGCGGTGCGCGCGGGTATCAGGGAAGGCAGGGACACGCGGCGGCGCATCGACTGCGAGCGCTTCGCGCTCCAGGACGTTGGCCAGGTCGACGAGTGCCGTCGCGGTCTCCTCCGCCATCCGCGGGGCCAGCTCGAGCGCGAGCTGGGCGACGTTGTCGCGGTCAGCGTCACGGATTCACGAGCTGGGAACCGGCTGTAACTCCGCCTACTTACGGGCGAAGTTTCGGCCAAGGCGACATGATCACCCTTATCAGACACAATTCCACACCCAGAAAATACGGGCACTTATGCGACTTCCAGCGCCCCGATTTCGTTATCAGGACGTCGAGTCGGTGGCATGAACGACCCGGTCGCTCGCGTTTCCACCCGGCCCCATGACCCTGGCTACGGGTGGCCCCATGCGGCTGGCTAGTGGCACACGTTTGGAATACGGCCTCTGTGGAGGTGAGGTCGTGTCAGGCGCCTGCGCGTCTTTCGGTGCGCCGCGCGCTAAGCACGCGGCGCACCGATTCTCCTACCGAGACCGCGCTGAAATCAGGGCACGCCGCCCCATCGCGGTATCGCGGACAGCGACTTACTCCTACAGCTGCAGTTCGGAAGAGACCGCAGTCGCCCTCCTGTTGAAGGAACAGGAGGGGGAGGAGCGAGACTTCCCATGCAGCAGCCATCCGCCACTGAAGCGCAGGCGCCGGAAGTCCGGCTGGT
>NZ_RAWD01000562.1:0-2821 GCF_003612065.1 Corallococcus sp. CA047B | reverse complement strand
GGACGGGGCGGTGGTGGAGGCGCTGCGGCGCGTGGCGAAGCCGTCGGGCCTGTTGCTGCTGGTGGACGACGTGCACCGCGTGGACGGCGCGTCGCTGGAGATGCTCGCCGGGGTGCTGGCGACGAAGGACGCGGGCGTGGCGCTGGTGGGCACGGGTGACGTGGACGCGGTGCCCACGGCCCTGGCGTCGCTGCCCGTGACGGTGCTGGAGGGCCTGTCGTCCGCGGAGCTGAACGCGCTGTTGACCGCGAGCCTGGGGACGTCCCTGTCGCCGTCGCTGGAGCGGGCGGTGGGGGACCGGGTGCGAGGCAATCCCGCGCATGCGCTGGCCCTGGTGCGGCTGCTCGTCGCGGTGGGCGTGTTGCAGCGCACGGAAGAGGGGTTCCAGGCCAACGGGCCGCTGTCCGCCGCGTCCCTGCCGCAGGACCTGGGCCAGGTGCTGGGCGCGCGGCTGGAGCTGCTGCCTTCCGCGTCGCTGCGCTTCCTGCAGCGCGCGGCGGTGGAGGGCTCGCTCTTCTCCGCGGAGCTGGTGCGGGCGTCGCTGCTGGGCACGGAGGGCGCGGAGGTGCTCGATGATGCCGAGTGGGTGGTGCCCGTGCCCCGGCAGCCCGGCATCTTCCGCTTCACGCGAGAGGAGGCGCGGCAGGTGCTGCGCGAGCGCCTGTCGCCCATGCAGCTGCGGAGCGCGCACGAGGAATTGGCGGAGACGTTGGAGCGCGAGGCGTTCGCCAGCGAGCCGGCCCGCGAGGTGCGGGTGGCGGACCACCTGCTGGGGGCGGACGCGCCCGGCGCGCAGGCCGCGTGCGAGCGGGCGGGAGACTGGTTCGCGGCACGGGGGGAGTGGCGCGCGGCGGTGGAGTTCTACCGCTGGGCCCTGGGCCGCGAGCCTGGCGCGACGGCGGCGGTGGTGCGCTGGCAGTTGGGCGTGCTCGCGAGCGCGGCGCGGTGTCTCACGCAGGTGGAGCCCGCGGCGGTGGACGGGCTGGTGACGCCGTGGCTGGACCGCGTGTCGGTGATGCAGACGCCGGGCACGTGGGCGGAGGCCGCAAGGCGCCTGGCCGTCGCGGAGCTGAAGCTGGGGCGCGTGGCGGACGCGGAGGTGCGCCTGAGCATGGCGCAGGGCCCGGCGAACTCGGATCCGGAGGTCGAGGCCCTGGTGCTGGGGGAGCTGGCGCGGGTGCGCGAGGCCAAGGGCGAGACGACGGCCGCGGTGGAGCTGCTGGCGAGGGCCTTCCAGCGCATGGGGAACCGGGCCGCGCGGGCGCCGGACTTCTACTGGGAGCACTACCTGCTGCTGGGCCGGCTGCAGCAGCGACTGGGGCAGCTCGACCGGGCGCGGGTGGCCTTCACGCGCGCGGTGGAACAGGCGCGGTCGGTGGCGAGCGCGGTGGGCCAGGCGCGGGCCCTGTCGCAGCTCGCGGGCCTGCGGGTGCTCGCGGGAGAGCCGGCCCAGGCGCTGGCGGAGCTGGAGCGCGCGCTGGTGCTGGCCGACCAGGGTGGCGACGCGC
This sequence comes from Corallococcus sp. CA047B, assembly GCF_003612065.1. Lineage (NCBI taxonomy): Bacteria > Pseudomonadati > Myxococcota > Myxococcia > Myxococcales > Myxococcaceae > Corallococcus > Corallococcus sp. CA047B. The sequence goes on along the minus strand of NZ_RAWD01000562.1, from coordinate 1,313 downwards.
AGGAGGTGGCGCGCATCCACTTCAACGCCGGCCGGCTGCTGGTTGCGGGCGGCCGGGTGCCGGAAGCGCGCGAGCGCCTGGAGCAGGCCCGGGAGCGCGCCCGGGTGGCGGGATGGCGGGAGGGGGAAGCCCTGGCGGCGCAGGTGCTGGGGACGATGGAGGGCAGGGCCCCGCGCCGCTGAAGTGCGAAAAAGATGTCAGCAGGCGTGCAGGCGTGCGGACTTCGACGGGAAGGGGCGTGGATTTCCCGCCCGTCGCGCGGTGGGCCGATAGACTCCGCCACCTCCCCTTCCGTCTGCCTTCGTGAATACGTTGCGTCTTTCCTTCCGTTCCCTGTGGGGTCTCTTCGCGCTGGGTGTCCTCGGTGCGTGTGGACCGTCTCCGACGACCATCACCGTGGATCCGCCCGAGCTGCGCTACCTGCGCACGCAGGGGCAGAACCTGCCGTTGAAGTACACGGTGCTGGATGCGGATGGGCGCAAGATGATGGACGCGCGGCTGCGCTGGACCAGCTCCGCGCCGGACGTGGCCTCCGTGCAGGAGGACGGCACGGTGGTGGCGCGCAAGTCCGGCAAGACCATCATCGGCGTGCAGGGGGGACGGGCGAAGGCGGCGCTGCCGTTGGATCTCACCATCCTCGCCACGCTGGAGGTGCGCGCGCCGGGCGCGGACTTCGTGGAGATGGGGCGCACCATCAAGCTGCGCGTGGTGGCGCGCAACGAGGTGGGCCACGTCATCCCCGACGCCATGCCCACCTTCCGCTCCAGCAATGAAGAGGTGGCGCACGTGGAGAACGGTGAGCTCATCGCCGCGACGGCGGGCGTGGCCACTGTCACCGCGACGCTGGGGCACCTGAGCCGGGCCATCGCCGTGCAGGTGGTGCCGCCGGACTTCGCCCGTCTGGGGCTGAACCTCACCTCGTACACGTTCAAGAAGAAGGGCCAGTCGGTGCAGGTCCAGGCGCGCGCGTACAACCGCAACGGCGCGGTGCTGGAGCGCGTGCCGCTGGAGTGGTTCAGCTCCAACTCGGCCGTGGTGACGGTGTCGCCCGAGGGCCGGGTGACGGCCGTGGGCACGGGCCGCGCGGTGGTGTCGGTGGTGGCCGGCCGTCGCCGCACCGCCGCGGACTTCATCGTCGAGTAGGGCCCTGGGGTGTCCCGGTGTCCTGGTGTCCCCGCCGTCATGAAGCGGCGGGGACGGGCAGTCGGCGCGCGGCCTACTTCTTCTTCGCGGGCGGCGCGGACTTCGGAGCGGAGGGCTTGGGCGCGGTGTTCTTGCGGCCCTTCTTCGGCACCTCGTCCTCGGGGCAGGGC
>NZ_RAWD01000561.1:0-2847 GCF_003612065.1 Corallococcus sp. CA047B | reverse complement strand
CTCCCAGAGGGGCCCCGCGCCGCCCCCCGCAAATGAAAATGGCAGGCCCTTCCAAGTGGAGGGACCTGCCATTCATGAGAAGCACCTGGCCGACGCGAGGGCGGCCGAAGCCCCCCAGCGCAAGCCGGAGCGCGGCTCAGTTGTAGGTGTTGTTCTGACCGAAGTTCTTCATCGTCTTCTTCTTCAGGTCGTCCGACGCCGTCTGGCCGTCGTTCTCAACCCCATCGTTACCCGCGAGGGCCGCGGCGGACGCGCCGAACAGCTTGCGGATGTTGTCGCCGAAGAGCGTGATGACGCCGATGGCCGCGATCGCGATCAGGGCGACGATGATGATGTACTCGGTCATGCCCTGACCACGGGACTTACGGAGCTGGATCTTCTGCTTCTTCGCGAGCGTGTTCATGGGGGTCTCCAGGGGTCTTGCAGCGGTGAAAAACTCACCCTGCGAACGTCAGGGTCGAAACGGACAGTAGAACGATCCCACTCACACCTCCATCCGTCATCGGGAGGATGGGGGGGTGGATCCAGTGATTCCAGCCAGATGGAACCACTCAAGGCCTTTGCAACGCTGTTTCACGGCCCTCCGGGGGCCGCGGTTGGCGGTGTCGAAGCCTTCGGATCACACGCGGACGGGGGCATGGCTTCGCAGAACTCCTTGTAGGCCCACTGGAGCTTCGCATCCTCCGGGTGACGAGGCACCACCTCCCGGGCCAGCGCGATGGCGACCTCGTCGCTCCGGGGCGTCCACACCGTCCGGGCCGCCCAGGCCCGGGCCGACGCCAGCTTCAGGTAGGCCGTCGTCAGCTCCGGCGAACGTCCTCCCTTCGCCACCTCCGGCTCCAGCAACGTAGCCGCCACCGTCAACTCGCCCTGCGCGACCAGCGTCTTGCCCAGCGCGAGCGCGGATGCCGGATCCTCCGGCGCCAACGTCCGCCACAGCGTCGCCACGCCGCGCACCAGCGGATCCTTCTCCGCGTGATACCGCTCGATGTTGCGGTACAGCCACGCGGCCTGCTCGGCCGTGGGCGGGTGCTCGCGCACATAGTCGTGCAGCAGCAGCCCGGGGCCCGAGTCCGGCGCCCGACGCTCGTCCTTCACCCGCACGTCCGTCTGCGACAGGAAGAAGGCCACCGGCGAGGCGTACTCCAGCAGGTTGTGGTCATCCGTGTTGATGGGCCCCTCCCCCGCGAACGCCTTCTGCCCTTCGTCGCTGTGCACCTGCTTGGACAGCAGCGCGAACAGGTCCTTGATGTCCACCCGCTCCAGGTCCGCCTTCACTTCGGGCCGGGCCATGCGCGCGGCCACCGACGCCGCGTCGAAGGACAGGGGCTTGCGGCTGGCCACCATGACCAGGTCCTCCGGCCCCAGCCAGGTGGTGGCGTGGGGGAAGGTGTCGCGCAGCGTGCGCATCACCAGCCGCACCAGCTCCCGGTTGCTCTCGTACGTGTGGATCCACTGCACCAGCACGCCGTCGTCGGCCAGGTGCTTGTCCACCAGCTGGAAGAAGTCGCGCGTGAAGAGGCCGGACACGCCCGCCACCCACGGGTTGGAGGGCACGCTGACGATGAGGTCGTACTTGATGGGCGCCAGCGCCATGAACGTCTTCGCATCGTCGATGTGGACGTGCGTGCGCGGGTCGTCCACCGCGTTGCGGTTGTCCGCCTTGAACAGGCGCGCCCCTTCGATGACCGCCGGGGAGATCTCCACCATGTCCAGGCGCTCCACCGGGTGCGCCAGCACGCTGCCCGCGGTGATGGCCGCCCCCGAACCCACCAGGAGCACGTTGCGCGGCTCGCGCGGCTGGAGCAGCGCGCCCAGGTGGCCCGCCACCACCTGCGTCTCGATGTCGCCCCCGTTGGAGGCATCCACCTTGCCGTTGATCTTCATGAACCGCAGGTTGTCCTTGGGCACCTCGCCCACCATCACCGTGGCGAAGGTGTCATCCGCGTAGAACAGGGGACGGATCCGCTTGCGCGTGCTCTCCACCAGCGTCGCGTAGCTCTCCGGGGGCTTGCGGCTCACGCGGATCGCGGAGATGTCGCTCAGCGTCTGCGGCCAGCCGTACATCCCGCCCAATACGCCCAGCACCAGCACCGCCGCCACGCCCACGGGCGCCAGCGTCCGCCACAGGGGCACCGCCTTCGCGCTCTCCCCTTCCGGCCGGTGGGCGCTCGCCTCGAACGCCAGCCCCGCGGCCACCAGGTTCGCCACCGCGCCCGCGACGAAGTTGCCCTGCATGCCCCAGAAGGGCATCAGCACCATGCCGCCCAGCACCGCGCCGGAGATGGTGCCCAGCGTGTTCCACAGGTACACGCCGCCCAACTGGCGCCCCACCTCGGACACCTTCGCCGTGGCCACCCGCGCGGCGGCCGGAAAGGCCGCGCCCATGATGAACGTGGGGATGAGCAGCACCAGACAGCAGAACGCGAAGGTGATGGCCTGGAACATCGGCCACGTCTCCACCGCGCGCGTGAGCATCCACTCCGACCAGCGGAACAGGTGCGGCAGCCGCACGTACAACGGCAGCGCCACGCAGAGGCTCAGCACAAGCCCCACCTGCGTCCAGCCATACAGCTTCAGCGAATCCCCGCCCTCCTTGCGCGTCATCAGCCAGAAGCTGCCCAGGCCGATGCCCAGGATGAACGCCGTCAGGATGAGGGTGAAGGCATAGGTGGAGGCCCCCAGGACGATGGACAGCAGGCGGATCCACGTCACCTGGTACAGCATCGACGTGAAGCCCGACAGCATCACGCGCTTGCGCAGCATGTCCTTGTAGCTGGCGAGCGTGTAGCCCTCGTTCACGAGCATCTGCTCGAACTGCTTGAGGTCCGGGACGTTGTTCTGCTT
>NZ_RAWD01000560.1:0-2883 GCF_003612065.1 Corallococcus sp. CA047B | reverse complement strand
CCCCCCGCCCCCTTCCCGGCGCAGGCGGCCTCCCGTGTGGCTGATGGCGGGCGCGGCGCTCGTGTTCACCGGGGCCGCGGCCGCCGCCGTGTGGCAACTGTCGCGCCCGGAGGCCTCGCCGCCGCAAGTGCTGACCCCCGCCGTGCCCGAGCCGACCCGGCTGGCCACGCTGGAGCCGGTGCCGCTGCCCGAGCCCGCTCCGCCCGAGCCCTTCGTCATCGAGCATCCGCGCCCCTCCCGTCCGGCCGCCGTGGGCACGCGGGAGCCCGCGCGGCCGGAGGACCTGCTGCGGCAGGCCAATGGGCTGCGCTCGGAAGGCAAGTGGAAGGAGGCGGAGGCGCTGTACCTGCGCGTCATCCGCGCGCAGCCCTCCTCGCTGGCGGCGTACGTGGCGCGCGTGGCGTCGGGGTCGCTCCGGTTGGAGCACCTGGGCGACGCGCGGGGAGCGCTGCGGCAGTTCCAGGACGCCCAGCGCTTCCAGCCCGGCGGCATGCTGGATCCAGAAGCCCGACACGGCGAGGCCGAGGCGTACCGCGCGCTGGGCGACACGGCGGCGGAGACCCGGGTGCTGACAGCGTTCATCGCACTGCATCCCGATTCACCACTGAGCGCGGCTTCTCGCAACCGACTGCGGGAGCTGTCGCGGCCATGAGGCCTGTCGGCGTCGGACTGCGGAACACTCCAAGGACCTGTCCATGAGGCCCCGGGTCGCGGCATTCGCGCTGGCAGCCTCGCTCCTTGCCTCCGCGTGCACCGTGAATGATCCGGTGGCCACGATTCACACGCCTGACGCGGGTGCGGGTGGCCCCGTCCCGGAGGATTGGGCCGCTCACTGCGCCAACAGCGGACCGCCGCTCCTCTTGGGCGACCCCGGCGCCGGTCCCCTGCTGTGCAGTGGCCAGTTGGCGGAGTCCCTGTTCCGCCGCGCGGCGTGTACTTGCGAGGGCCTGTCGCTCAGCGCCCCCTTCCTCGCGGATGCGTTCCGGAGCAGCGCGGGCCCATACGCGCCCGGGGGCACGGGCGGCGACGTGGGCGTCAATGGCGCACTGTCCGCGAACGACCGCGTCCGGGTGGGCGGCGCGCTCCAGGTGGGCGGCGCGTCCGGACTCCAGCTCAGCAGCCCGCTCTCCGTGGGCGGCAGCCTGGACAGCAACGGTCCCCTCACCGGTCCCGGCGCCTCCGCCACCGTGTCGGGCGATGCCCGTGTGAACGGCGACGTGGCGCTCGCCTCCCTGACGGTGGGCGGCGTGCTCACCGTGCCCTCGGAGTTCACGCCCGGCCCAGCCCAGGCCGCCGAGCTGCGCCGTGAACCCGTGGCCCCCGTCGTCCCCTGCGCGTGCGACGCCGCGTCCCGCTTCGACCCGGCCGCGCTCATCGCCCACCACTCGCGGGACAACGACAACGCGGCCATCGGACTGGACCCGGCGCGACTGGAAGACGTCACCGGGGAGGCCGTGCTGGAGCTGCCCTGTGGCCGCTTCCTGCTCACGCGCGTGGCGGGGACGGGCCACGCGACCCTGCGCATCCGGGGCCGCACCGCGCTGTTCATCCCCGGTGGCGTGAACCTGGTCGAAGCCCTCACCGTGGACGTGCAGCCCCCGGGAGAGCTGGACCTGTTCGTGTCCGGAGGCTTCGTCGTGTCCGGGCAGCTCACGCTGGGCTCCACCGCCCTGCCCTCGCGCGTGCGCGTCTACGTGGCCGGCACGGAGGCCCTGGACATCTCCGCCGGCAGCACGCTCGCCGGCAACCTCTACGCGCCCCAGGCCCAGCTCAACCTGAGCGGCAACGCGGAGGTGTTCGGCGCCCTGTTCGTGCGCCACCTGGAAGCCTCCGGCGCCGTGCAGGTGCACCACGACGCCGACGTGCTCGACGCGGGCGCCGCCTGCCCCGCCGGATAGCCGCGCCCGGACTTCAGCGGAAGACCACGGTCTTGTGGCCGTTGAGCAGGATGCGGTGCTGCACGAACCACGTCACCGCACGCCCCAGCACCACGTTCTCCACGTCCCGGCCCATCGCCGTCAGCGCCTCCGGCGACAGGGTGTGGTCCACGCGCTCCACGTCCTGTTCGATGATGGGTCCCTCGTCCAGGTCGCCCGTGACGAAGTGGGCCGTCGCGCCAATCAGCTTCACGCCCCGGTCATACGCCTGCTGGTAGGGCCGCGCGCCCTTGAAGCTGGGCAGGAACGAGTGGTGGATGTTGATGAGCCGCCCGCGCAGCGCATCACACGTCTCCGCGGAGAGGATCTGCATGTACCGGGCGAGCACCACCAGGTCCACGCGCTGCTCGCGCACCACCTCCAAGAGCCGCGCCTCCTGCTGCGCCTTGTTGTCCGGCGTCACCGGCAGGTGGTGGAACGGGATGTCGTGGGACGCGGCCAGTTGGTAGAAGTCCCGGTGGTTCGACACGATGGCCGGAATCTCCACCGGCAGGATGCCGCTGCGGTAGCGATACAGCAGGTCGTTCAGGCAGTGGCCAATCTTCGAGACGAGCAGCAGCACCCGGGGCTTCACCGACGCGTCATGCAGACGCCAGTCCATGGAGAAGCGCGGCGCGAGCTGCGCGAACGCCTCGCGCAGGGCGCCGGGGTCGGTCTTCGCCCCCTCGTCCGCGAAGTGCACCCGCATGAAGAACAGCCGCGTCTGCGGATCTCCGTACTGCGCGCTGTCGAGGATGTTGCAGCCGTGTTCGGCGAGCCATCCGGAGACGGCGTGGACGATGCCGCGCTGATCCGGGCACGACAGCGTGAGGATGTACTGGGCGGGACGCTCGTTCATGGGCGACGCGGACTATAGCGGACCGCCTCCAGACAGGTCCGGTGCCACGCCCCTGCCCCCGAGTGCACCGTGGCGTGTCCAACGCTCGCGCACGGCCCATCCCGGTCC
>NZ_RAWD01000055.1:0-34722 GCF_003612065.1 Corallococcus sp. CA047B | reverse complement strand
CCCGACCACCTCCCAGCGCTCCACCCGTGTGCCCGGCGGCAACCACTCCGCGGAGAGCAGGATTCGCCCTGCCTCCATCCCGAAGCGTCCGGCTTCCAGTGACTCACGGTTCACAGGGACAATCCTTCCCACCGCACAGCGCGGTCGGCCTCCTGGTTCCAGGCCTCCATCAGGTAACGGGCGCCCGGCTCCGAGCCATTCGGCATGTGCCACTCCACCACGGCCTGCCCGCGCATCCCGGGCGTCAAACGGGCATCCAACATCCTCACGGGTGCCTCCAGGACGACACGCCCTGGTTTCCCGTCGGCGTCCAGCAGCGTCAATCGCGCTACCCCGGGCACCCAGGGTGCTGCCTCCGGGGCATTGCCCAGGGTGAACGCCATCACCCGGGTCGTGATGTGGCGGTAGAGCACCGTGCTTCCCACAACCTTCACACCCGGACCATTGAGGGCCTTGACGGGCCGCTCGACCGATACCGGTGCTTGTCCCAACGCACCGATGAGCACCGCGCCCCCCAGTCCGGTCTGGTCGCACCGGGCACGCAGGAGGGCCAGCCCCGCCTCGGTGGCGGCGCACTGGGCCCGGAGCAGGGCCAGCTCCTCCCCCAGGGCTTCCGGGGACAGGGCGTGGCGGGAGACCTCCACCAGGGTGTCCACCTCCTTCGGATCCGTGACGAGCAGGAACGTCACCTGCCGGGGTGCGTCCTCGCCCGCGAAGCGCGCCGTGATGAGCGGGCGGGAGGCGTCCGGCATGGCCACGGAGGGGCGCAGCACCATCACGCCCGGGTACACCTTCGCCTGGGCGAACAGGGGCGCCAGCGCCCTGGTGTCCACGGAGGCCGGCAGGATGTCGTCGTTGAACACGACGGTGGTGACCACGCCGGGAGCGACCCGCAAGAGGTGCAGCGTCGCGGCCTCGTCGGCCCGGACCACCAGCCGGCGCTCCTGATGGACGCGCTTGTCCGGAGCCCCGGCCCGCGCCGGAGCCGCCGCGCCCAGCGCCACCACCAGCATTGGCAAGACAACCCCAGGGGATGCGAACACGCGGCGGACCTCCAGCGTCACACCCTACCAGAAGGGGGTGACGTGGCGGGTAACCACGGAGGGGGCCACCCTATGGGGATTCCGGAGGAACTTCAGGCAATGACTTCCAGCGACGCGGTGAACAACGCATGGAGCAGCGTCGTCTCCGGCGGCGCCTTCCACTCCACGAACAACGGCACCGGCCGGTGCGCCATCTCCCAAGACAACAACCTGACCCCGGACTCCACTTCGATGGCGATCCCCCATCACCTGGACAGTCAGGCGGAGGGAGTCAGGGAGCTGTCGTCTGGAGACCTCAAGCCCGCAACCTTTCCCTCGCCCCCGGGTTCATCACGAAGACCACCGCGGACTCCACCGTCCGCCACCGCCTCCGGAACCCTCCATGCGCCGCTCCATCGTCGCCGCCTCCGCCACCGTCGCCTTCTTCCTCGGCGGTGCCGCCAACCAGGCCTATGCCGAACGTCAGCCGCGCATGCGCGACGCGCTGGCCCACCTGGAGACCGCGCTGTCGGACCTGCGCGCCGCCACCAGTGACAAGGGCGGCCACCGCGTGAAGGCCATCCAGCTCACGGAGCAAGCCATCGCCTCCGTGCGCGACGGCATCCAGTTCGACAACCGTCACTGACGCCCGCGCGTCACCCGCGTTCGATCATGTCCCGGATGCGCGTGGCCAACGCCTCCATCACGAAGGGCTTCGTCATCATCGCCATGCCCGGCTCCAGGAACCCGGATGACACCGCCGCGTTCTCCGCGTAGCCCGTCATGAACAACACCTTCAGCCCCGGGCGCGCGGCCCGCCCCGCGTCCGCCAGCTGCCGGCCGTTCAACCCCGGCAACCCCATGTCCGTCACCAGCAGGTCCAGCCTCGGCGCGCTCCGCAGCAGCCGCAGGCCCTCCACGCCGTCGCCCGCCTCCAGCGCGCGGTAGCCCAGCTCCCGCAGCACCTCCACGATGAGCGCCCGGATGACCTCCTCGTCCTCCACCACCAGCACCGTCTCCCCGGCCTCCGCCACGTGCGCGTCCGTCAGCGCCCGGGGCGCCTGCGCATCATCCGGCCGGCCCTCGCCCACGTAGCGCGGCAGGTACAGCCGCACCGTCGTGCCCTGCCCGGGCTCGCTGTACAACTGCACGGAGCCCTCCGACTGGCGCGCGAAGCCGTAGATCATCGACAGGCCCAGCCCCGTGCCCTGCCCCACCGGCTTCGTGGTGAAGAACGGCTCGAACGCCCGCTCCAACACCTCCTTCGACATCCCCGTCCCCGTGTCGCTCACGCTCACGCTCACGTACTGCCCCGGCTTCAGGTCCCGCATCCGGGCCGTGGTGCCCGCATCCAGGGACATGTTGCCCGTCTCCACCGTGAGCCTCCCGCCCTGGGGCATCGCATCCCGGGCGTTGATGACCAGGTTGAGCAGCGCCGTCTCCAGCTGGTTCGGGTCGCACTTCGTGAGCCACAGCCCGTCCGCGAGCGCCCACTGGAGCTGCATCTGTTCGCCCAGCGTCCGGCGCAGCAGGTCCTCCATGGACGCCACCAGCGGGTTCACCTTCACCGGCTTGGGATCCAACGGCTGCAACCGCGAGAACGCCAGCAGCCGGTGCGTCAGCGCCGCGGCCCGCTGCGCGGACCCCATCGCGCTGGTGATGAACCGCTCCAGCTCCGACGTGCGCCCCTGGTGCAGGCGCTTCTGCAACAACCCCAGCGACCCCAAGATGCCCTGGAGCAGGTTGTTGAAGTCGTGCGCGATGCCCCCCGTGAGCTGCCCCACCGCCTCCATCTTCTGCGACTGCCGCAACGCCGTCTCCGCGGCCATCAGCGCGTCGCGCGCCTCGCGCTCCTCCGTGACGTCCCGCCCCACCGCCATCAACGTCGCCTCACCCGACTCCACCACCGACCACGAAATCCACCGCCACCGCCCGTCCCGGTGCCGGTAGCGGTTGTCCTTGCGGCGAGGGGCCCCTCCGTCGCGCAGCGCCTCCACGTACTGCGTGGAGTCCGCCAGGTCGTCCGGGTGGAGGAAGTGCTGCACCGGCGTCCCCACCAGCTCCGCCTCCGTCCACCCCAGGAGCCGCTCCCACGCGGGGTTGGCCGCGATGATGCGCCCGTCGTGCTTCGCATCCACGACGATCATCAGGTCCTGGCTGAGCCGCCACATCAGGTCGCGCTCGGCGGTGCGCTCGGCGACGCGCGCCTCCAGCGTTTCGTTGAGCGCCCGCAGCCGCGCTTCCGCCTGCTTGCGTTCGGTGATGTCGCGCGACGCGCCAATCATCCGCGCCGGGCGGCCGTCCGGACCGGGGATGAGCCGCCCCTGCACCGACACCCAGTGCACCGAGCCGTCCGGCCACACCACCCGGTAGTCGATGTCGTAGTCCACCTGCTCCGAAAGCGTGCGCCCCACGGCCGCCCGGATGCGCCCCAGGTCCTCCGGATGGATGACGGCGTGCAGGTCCTCGTAGCTGAAGGGCGCCTCCGGCCCGCGCCCGAAGTGCGCCTTGCACGTGGCGGACGCCACGAGCGTCCTCGTCGCCAGGTCCCACTCCCACGTTCCCAGCCTCCCCGCCTTGAGCGTGAACTTCAGCCGCGCCTCGCTGTCGCGCACCTGGCGCTCGCCGCGCACGCGGGCCGTCGTCTCGCGCACCACCGCGAGCACCCCTTCGATGCGCCCTTCCCCGTCGCGCGCGGGGCTGTAGTCCAGGTCCATCCAGACGTGCTCGGGCACGCCGTTGCGCGTGAGCACCAGGGGCTCGTCCCGGAACGACACCGTGCCGCCCGAGAACACCGTGGCCAGCACGTGGCGGTTGAGCTCCGCCATCTCCGGCCAGGCCTCCACCGCCGGCCGCCCCAGCAGCCCCGGATGCATCCCCCCCGCGACGAGGCAGAAGGCGTCGTTGTAGAGCAGCACGCCCTGGAGGCCCCACAGCAGCACCAGCGGCACCGGCGACGAAAGCACCAGGCCCACCGACGTCCGCAAGGCGCCGGACCAGGTCTCCACCGGCCCCAGGGGCGTCCGCGCCCAGTCGAACGCGCGGATCCGGGCACGCAGCTCACCTTCTCCAGCAAGAAAATCGCGATGCGGGGGCGAACTCATCACCAGGACGCTAACGTTGGGCCCGGGCCCACTCCATCTCCGTGCATTGCCGGAAGTTCCAATGGGGCTTTTCAGGACGAATGTGCTTGGCTGGTAGGGCGCCAGCCCTCCAACGCCTGTTTCCATCCCTCCCTGGACAGCATTGGTCCCAAGCGGTTACGCACGGCCTCCCCCCTTGATGCCGCTTCCTCCCTCCCTACCACCGCGTCTTCCCGGTCCTCCCCAGGTGTGGTTGCTGGAGGACTCGTCCCTGGAGGCGCGGTTCACCCAGGAGGCGCTGTCGTCCTCGTGTGACGTCATGCACTTCGCCGACGGGGCCGCGCTGGTGGAGGCCCTGGGGTTCCATCCGCCTCCGGACGTGATGGTGCTGGACCGGGAGACGCCTGGACTGACCGGCCTGGAGGTCTGCCGCTTCCTGCGCGGCAATCCCGCCACCGCCCTGCTTCCCGTGCTGCTGCTCACCTCCCACCAACGTCCCGAGGACGTCGTGGAGGGGCTGGACGCGGGCGTCAACGACTACGCCTTCAAGCCCTTCCGGAGCTCGGAGCTGGTGGCGCGCGTCCATGGGCTCGCCCGCTGGGGCTGGCGTCAGCGCCAGAGCGCGCGGGACGCGGCGGAGGCGCTCGAACAGACCCAGCGGCACCTGACGGATGAGCAGGCCCGGCGGGACCTGGCCGAGAACACGCTGCGGGAGGTCCGCGACGCGGAGGCGCGCGCCTGGCGCAGCGACCAGCGCTTCCGGCTGGCCGCGCGCGCCACCCGGGACGCCATCTGGGAATGGGAGCAGGAGACGGACAGCCTGGATTGGAGCAGCAGCAACCCGACGCTCGTCGGCGTGCTGGAGTCCCCCCGGGTGTCCCGGCACGACTGGTGGCGGGAGCACATCCATCCGGAAGACCTGCCCGCGGTCCGCAAGGGCTTCCGGGAGGCCATCGAGGGCACGGTGGACACGTGGCAGAGCGCCCACCGGTTTCGCGGCGTGACGGGCACGTGGCTGGACGTGGAGGAGCGGGCCATCATCGTCCGGGACGAACGGGGCCGGGCCGTGCAGGTGGTGGGCGCCCTGCAGGACGTCACCGCGCGCAAGCGGTTGGAGCAGGAGCACCGCCAGAGAAGCGACTTCGAACGGCAGCTCATCGGCATCGTGAGCCATGACCTGCGCAACCCCTTGGCCGCCGTCCTGCTCTCCGCCAACCTGCTGCTGCGGCGCAAGGGGCTGAACCCGGACCAGGAGAAGCTGGCGCGCCGCATCGTCACGTCCACCGAGCGGGCCGTCCGGTTGATCCGCGACCTGCTCGACTTCACCCAGGTCCGCCACGGCAGCCTGAAGCTGCACTTCCGGGACATGGACCTCCACGCCATGGTGGAGACCGCCATCGAGGAGGCGCAGGTCGCCTCACCCACCCGGACCATCACGCTGACCCGCAGCGGCGACGGCGCCGGCAGGTGGGACGCGGACCGGCTGGCCCAGGTGGTGGGCAACCTGCTGGGCAACGCGCTGGCCTACGGCGACCCGGAGACGCCCATCCTCGTGCGCAGCCACGTGCAGGAGAGCGAAGCGGTGCTGGAGGTGCACAACGCCGGCCTCCCCATCCCCGCCAACGTGCTGCCGCGCCTCTTCGAGCCGCTGGAGCGCGGCGCCGCCCAGCAGGAGATCCGGGTGGACCGCAGCATCGGCCTGGGGCTCTTCATCGTGCGGCAGATGGTGCGCGCCCACGGCGGCACCGTGACGGCGCGCTCCTCGCCGGAGGCGGGCACCACCTTCACCGTACGGCTGCCCCGCCAGCCCCCTGCCGCGCCGCCAGGGACACCGCCCGGGTGAACTGGTCGATGTCATAGGGTTTCAACAGCAACTCGATGACATCCGGCCCGGTGTACTCCTTCGCGCCCTCGCGGTTGGTGGTGGTGAGCACGAAGGGGATGCCCGCGGCGGCGGGGGACGCGGCCAGCTTCTGGAACGTGGCCCAGCTCAGGTCGAACGGCACGCTGATGTCGTAGACGATGACCGCCGGATGGGTCTCCTTCACCAGCGTGGTGAAGTCCAACGGACCGCGCGCGATGTCCTGCACCCGGGCCCCCTTGGTCTGGAAGCCCACCTCGGACAGCAGCTCCTCCAGGGCCTCGATGAGGTCCTCACTCCCATTCAGCACCAGCACGGTGGGTCGTTTCCCCATGAGGACAAACTGCTTCCTCCCGCACGGAAGAGGAGGGGGGCGCGGACCGGGTGTGCGGCACCGGACAGAGCTTCCGCCCGGGTGCCCGGCCCCGGCCCGCTCAGGCGCTGACGCCGGACGGCCCCGCGCGCGGCAGGCGCACACTGAAGGTGGAGCCCTGGCCCTGGGTGCTCGTCACGGACACCTGGCCGCCGTGGGCCTCCACGATGCGGTGCAGCCGGTACAGCCCCAGGCCCAGCCCGCCGTAGTTGCGCGTGGGCACCGCGCGCTCGAAGCGGCGGAACAGGCCCTCCACCCGGTCCGGCGCGATGCCGATGCCCTGGTCGCGCACCACCAGCAGCGCCGTGTCCGCGTCGCCCTGGACCTCCAGCTCCACCGGCTTGCCCGGGCCGAACTTCACCGCGTTGGCCAGCAGGTGCGTCACCACCTGCCCCAGGCGGACCGCGTCCCAGCGGCCCAGCGTGGGCGTGGACTCGCGCAGCACCAGCCGGCACCCCGCGCGCGACGCCGCCTCCTCCGTGCGGCCCATCACGTCGCGCACCACCTGCGCCAGGTCCACGTCGTCCAGGTTCAGCCGGGGCGCGTGGCTCTGGAGCTGTGACACGTCCAGCAGCCCCTCCACCAGGTCCGCCAGCCGCTGCACCTGGCGGTCCGCCGCCACCAGCGCGCGCTCCAGCCGCTCCGGCGCCACCTGGCGCTCCAGCTTGAGCGCCGCCGCCGTGCCCTGTACCCGGAGGCGCAGCGCGGCCAGGGGCGTGCGCAGCTCGTGCGCGGCCACCGCCAGGAACTCGTCCCGGGCGCGCACCGCGTCGCGCGTCTCGCGGTACAGCCGCAGCTGCTCCGTCACGTCGCCGATGATGCCCGCCATGCGCACCGGCGCCCCGCGCGCGTCCCGCAGCGCCCGGCCCCGGCTCACGCAGGAACGGTAGCCCCCGTCCGCGTGCCGCAGGCGGAAGGACACGTCGTAGGGCGTGCCCTGCTCCAGGTGCTGCGCGAGCGCGGTGGCCACCTCGCCCCGGTCCTCCGGGTGCACCCGCGCGAGGAACGCGTCCGGGGTGCCAGCGAAGTCCTCCGGCTTCAGGCCCAGCATCTCCAAGAGGCGCGGGCTCCAGTACATCGTCTGGCCGCGCACGTCCCAATCCCAGACACCGTCATAGGAGCCGGACACCACCAGCCGGTAGCGCTCCTCGCTCTCGCGCGCGTCGCGCTCGGCCTGCTCCAGCAGCCCCACGCGCCGCTCCAGCTGCCGCACCATCCCGTACAGGTGCGACTCCGTGGACAGCTCGCCGTGCACCGGCGCGGGCAGCGGTCCCTCGGCGTGGGATTCGCGCAAGAGCAGCGCCAGCAGCTCGTTGTCGCCCTGGGTGCGCCGCACGAAGCCGTTGGCCCCCACGTTGGCGGCCATGCGCAGGTCCAGCTCGTCCGGCGCGGTGGCGTGCGTGAGGATGACGGGCACGCGCGCGAGCTTTGGATCCTGCCGCAGCGCGAGGCACAGCCGGAAGCCGTCCAGGCGCGGCATCAGCACGTCCGCCACCACGATGTCCGGGAGCCGCCGCCGCGCCAGCTCCAGCGCGCTCTGCCCGTCCTCCACCACCAGCACCTCGAAGCGGAACGGGGCCAGCGACAGCTGCAGCAGCTTGCGGAAGACCGGGTCGTCCTCCGCCACCAGCACCCTCAAGGGACGGTGGGCCTCCAGGTCCCCCACCCCCGGCGGCAGCGCCTGTCTCACCGCCTCCAGCCGGGCCCCCAGCGACAGGGGAGAGGGCAGGAAGCCCGCCACCGGCACGCCCAGCCGTCCCAGGGCCTCACGCTCCCCGGGCGGCGCCTCCACCCAGAGGCCCGCGCCCGACGCCGCCAGCGCCTCGCGCAGCGCGCCTGCCTGGGCGCCCAGGGCCGTCAGCATGCCCCCCGTCATCAGCACCAGTTGGAGGGGCGGAGCGTCGCGCAGCGTGCGCGTCAGCGACTCCGGACCGGCCGCCAGCAGCACCTGCCACCCCTGGCTCTGGAAGGCCAGACACAGCAGCTCCCGGTGGGCGCCGGGCGCTTCGACGAGCAACAGGGTGGGCTTCATCGGGTTGGAGGCGAACGGAACGGACGAGGCAGCACGAAGGGTCGGTCTGGGGGGTGGGACCCCAACGGCCCACGCCCAGGTTGCGGGAAGGTCGCAGTGTGGGGGCGAGCCGCAGTGAGTCAAGGCGCCCGTGGGGAAGTGTTGGAAGCTGGGCGCCCCCACGCCCGCCCTGCACCGGCGCGAGGAGGCGCCCGCGGGCGGCCCTGTTCACGTCGGGGCCCCGCCCCATGACGCGTCACAGCTACAACCGGGCTACAGGTACACTTCGCTTGCGGTGGCCGGGACGCGGCGCGTCGGCTGTGTTATTCGACCGGGCATGGGTGCCAAGAAAATCTCCGCGCAGGAGAAACTGACCGGGTTCCAGGACCGGATTCGCGCCGCGGGGCTGCGCAGCACCGCCCCCCGCGTGGCCGTCCTGCGCAAGCTGGAGACCGCCACCGCGCCAATGAGCCACGCGGACCTGGTGGAGGAGCTGGGCGGCGAGGGCTACGACCGCGTCACCATCTACCGCAACCTCACCGACCTGACGGAGGCGGGCCTCGTCGTGCGCGCGGACCTGGGCGACCACGTCTGGCGCTTCGAGCTCAAGCGCGCCGGGGGCACCGAGCACTCCAACAACCACCCCCACTTCACCTGCACCGACTGCGGCACCGTCGCCTGCCTCCCCGAGGAGTCCGTGCGCATCACCGCCGCCCGGGGTGTACCCCGCGCCGTGTCGCAGCGCGCCGTGGAAGTGCAGCTGCGCGGGCTCTGCGACCGCTGCGAGTAGCTCCCCCCTCCCCTCCCGTAGGGCATGGGGGCGACCACCAGGGGTGTGCTCACTGGTAGGCATAAACCTACATTGCCGCTTCCGCTCCCCCTCCCCCGGGTACAGATTGGTTCTGGCGAGGGCAGGAGGCCCACCGTCCCGGCTCGGGGGGCGGCCTGGGGCGCTCCCAAGGCTCGCAGGGGGAAACGGGATGGAAGCCCATCACACGCTGCTGGTCGTCGACGACGACATGGACATCCGGGATGCGCTCCAGGACGTGCTGGAGCTGGAGGGGTACGCCGTGCAGCTCGCGGCGGACGGCCTGGAGGCGTTGGAGCGGCTGCGTTCCTCGGAGCCCCGACCTCAACTCATCCTGTTGGACCTGATGATGCCGCGCATGGACGGCGTCGCCTTCCGCGAGGCCCTGCGCCACGAGCGCGCCTGTTCGGACATCCCGGTGCTGGTGGCCAGCGCGGAGCTGGACGTGCGCGACACGGTGGATGGGATGGGCGTGGCGGGCTACCTGCGAAAGCCGCTGGACCTGTCCGCGCTGCTGACCACCGTGAAGCGGCTGTGCCTGCCGTCCGACGGCATGCTGAGCGCGGGCGCCTGAGCGCCTGCCTGCCGTGCGGACGGCGGGGCGGCGCTGACGCACGGGGCCAGTTGGCGCGGGAACACGGCCGCCCCACCCTTTCAGGCAGACGCGGCCCACGGGGACGCGGCAATCACTCACTTGAACCAAGGGAGCGGGACCATGAAGAAGCTCATCGTCGCGGCAGCCATGTGCCTGGGAACCGCCGCTTTCGCGCAGAGCGCCACCGGGACGCCATCCAACCCGGCGCCTGGCGCGCCCAGCAGCCAACAGATCAAGGGTCCGACCACGGGCGTGGAGGCCCAGGAGGTGGGGCCCGCCATCGGCGACACCGCGAAGAAGGTGGTGGGCGCCGACAAGGACAAGAGCGCCAAGGAGGCCGGCGCCTGGAAGATGAAGGACGCGTACAGCCTGTCCGGCACTGTGAAGAGCCCGGACGGCGATGACGTCACCATCGCGCGCACCGGTGACCTGCCGGCGGTGGAGCTGGACGTGCGCGACCAGACGGTCGTCACCCTGGACGGCAAGACCGTGAAGGCGAGCGAGCTGCCGGAGGGCGCCAGCGTGCGCGCGAAGTTCCAGTTGGATGGGGATGACACCGTCGCGCTGGAGCTGAAGGCCACCTCGCCCAAGGGCGCGGTGAAGAAGTAACGCGCGTCCCATCCTTCGTTGAACCTTCGGGCCCGCCTCCCACCCGGGATGGCGGGCCCGGCTTTTTTTACCGCGCATCGCCTGCTCATCCAGGGCACCGGCTTCGCCCGAGTGGGAAAGGGATTGCCCTCTTCCGAGTGGGCCGTGAGCGGACCACCCGTTCTTTGGGGCAGGTACGCCGCTTGCTTA
Organism: Corallococcus sp. CA047B; assembly: GCF_003612065.1. Lineage (NCBI taxonomy): Bacteria > Pseudomonadati > Myxococcota > Myxococcia > Myxococcales > Myxococcaceae > Corallococcus > Corallococcus sp. CA047B. Next base: position 24,171 of record NZ_RAWD01000055.1, on the reverse strand, counting down.
GGGCACACGCGGGGAGATCACGGTGAATCGACGACTGCTGGGCGTGTGGGTTGGGGCGATGGTGATGTCGGCGTGGGGTTGCGGCGGGTCGGACGGGCCCACCACCCCAATCGATGACAGGGACAACATCGATCCCCGGCCAGGGATTGATGCGGGGACTGGCGGGGGCACGGACGGAGGGACGGACCCCGGCACGGATGCGGGCACGAACGACGGTGGCACGGATGCCGGGACGGACGCGGGCACCGACGGCGGCACGGATGCCGGGACGGACGCGGGCACCGACGGCGGCACGGACGCGGGCACCGACGGCGGCGTGGTGGATCCGGACCCCGTCGGGGACCGGTGGCCCACGGATCCGGTGACGAACTACTCGGAGCGCTACGGCATCGGGCGGGTGCAGTCGGTGGGCCTGGACCAGGGCAAGAACCTCTGGGTGCTGGACGGCAGCCGCATTGGCGTGGTGCGCGCGGACACGCAGCAGCTGGTCTGGGTGTCGGGCGCCGTGGGGCAGGCGGCGGCGGGCGGCAACGCCACGGTCATCTGCGGCGGCGCGGCGGGACGGGCCTACGTGGGCTACAGCGCGGAGGACCTCCAGCCGGATCCGGAGTTCCCCGGCCTGCACACCAACTTCATCGTCACCAACCCGCCGTGCGAGGTGCCGGTGGGCGACACCCAGTGCTACGCGTACAGCGAGCGGCGCCTGAACTTCTACAAGGCCGGTGACGTGGACGCGGTGAAGCTGACCGCCAACGGCCAGGTCGCCTTCGAGGAGCACATCAACCAGTCGGTGCGCCACTCCTCGGGCGGCTCCGCCGTGCAGACGGGCCCGCGCGTCGTCAACGGTGTCAGCCTGGGCATCCGCAACAGCAACGACCACCACTTCGACGAGGACCGCAGCATGCTCAGCTGCGTGTCGGTGATGCGCGGCCCGAACAAGGGCGACGTCTACGTGGGCAGCAACCACGGCGTCACGCGCATCCGCGACCTGCAGTACAACGCGCACCGGCACCCGGTGTGGTTCGACTCGCGCGGTTCGCAGTACGCGGGCTACACCTACGGCCTGGGCATCGCGCAGGACGGCGACGTGCTGATGGCCAACGACTGGACCTTCGGCATGGTGAGCCCGTCCCCCCGCCTGGGTGACTGGGACAACACCGACACGGCCATCAACCCGTCCAAGGTGAAGTCCTCCTACCTGCCGGAGCTCAACTCGCAGGCGGACTTCGACTACTGGCGCGGCTTCCAGCAGACGACCGACGGCGCCTACTACCTGGGCAGCAAGTCGCTGGGCCTGTGGAAGATGGACCTGACGTCCTCCACCAGCCCCACGCAGAAGGGCACGCGCATCGGCGCGGACGTGGAGGCGCTCAACGCCATCAACTCGCTGGCGGCCACCAACGACGGCTCGCTCTTCATCGCCACCCACTCCGGCGGCCTGTACCGGCTGACGCCCGCCAAGACGCTGGAGAAGGTGGACAGCGTGCGCGCCAACCGCGTCCTCCAGCTCGTCTACGACCCGTCCGTGACGCCCGGCATGCTGCTGGTGCTCACCACCGACGGCCTCACGGTCCTGCGCGGCTACTAAAAGCACCCGCCCCACGGGCACACGCGCGGCCGCATCCATGAGACCCCTCGGCGTGCCGTCCTGGCGCCGAGGGGTCCGCGTGCCTCCGGCCTCCGGCCCAGCGTGGAGGTGTCCCACCTGGGTGCCAGGGCACGGCGCATGTGGCACGGAGAAGCACCGGGGCCTACCCGCCTGGACGCCGGGAAGGGGGCGGAAATGTTCCGTCAGGGGGCCCGGTTCTGATTCCACCCCGTGCTGGCCGCAGGGGGAACAGGCGGGCCGGGGACCCCGGGCTTACGGCGATCCGATCCGCTCTCTACAATCGCTCCCCGTCTCGCTGGAGGAATCCGAACGCATGCGCCTGAGACTCGCCCGCCGCCGTCACGCCGCTGGTGCCTCCTCCTCCGCCGCCCAGGCCGAAGCCCTGGAGATGGAGTCGCACGGCCGCAACGAGCTCCTGGCGCGAGGCCCGGATCCCTTCCGTCCCGACCGCCGGCTGCGCTGGCGCGACCACTTCGTGCTCACCGAGCACCTGCTCCAGTTGAGCGGCATCGCGCCGGAGCATGACGGGCTGCGGATCGCCCAGTTGTCGGACGTGCACGTGGGACAGGCGACGTCGGACGTGCGGATCCGCCGCGCGGTGGCCGCGGTGAACGCGGCGGCGCCGGACCTGGTGTTCCTCACGGGCGACTACGTCACGCACAGCCCCAAGCCGCTGCCGCGCGTGCGCGAGCTGCTCAAGGGCCTGGAAGGGCCCGTCTTCGTGGTGATGGGCAACCACGACCACTGGGTGGACGTGCGCTACCTGCGCGCGGGCTTCGAGGACCTGGGCTACACGGTGCTCCAGAACGAGCACCGCGTGGTGCACGTGAAGGGCGCGCCGGTGACGGTGCTGGGCATCGACGACGGGCTCACCCGCATGGACGACGTGGAGGCCACCTTCCGGGGCGCGCCCACGTCGGGCACGCGGCTGGTGCTGGCCCACACGCCGCCCACGGTGGAGAAGCTGCCGTCGCACGCGGGGCTGGTGCAGTTCTCCGGTCATACGCACGGCGGGCAGTTCATCGTGCGGGGCCTCACGGAGGCGCTCTTCCGCCGCGCGGGCCAGCCGTACATCCGCGGCCACTACCGCGTGAACGGCAACCACCTGTATGTGAACCAGGGGCTGGGCTTCGGCTTCGGCGGCCCGTACCTGCGCCGGGGCAGCACGCCGGAGGTCGCCTTCTTCACCCTGCGCAACTCCGCGGCCGCCCACGTCGGCGCGCCCTGATCCACAGCAGGCATCTGAAGCACCCAGGCCCCTCGCCCCCGCAAGTCGGGAGCGGGGGGCTTTCGCATGTCAGCGCAGCGGCGCGCCCAGCTTCATGCCGCCCAGCGACGTCTCGCGCTTCTTGCGCGACAGGCTGAAGGGGCCAGGCCCGAAGTAGACGATGAGCAGCGCGCCCCCCGCCATGGAGAGGTTCTTCATGAAGTGGATGAGGTTGTTCTGCGCCTGCACCGGGTCCTCCATCCGCCAGAAGTGATGGACCATGAAGGCGGAGGCCAGGAGGAAGACGGCGAGCATGGCCGCGCCCAGCCGGGCGAACACGCCCAGGAGCACGCACAGGCCTCCCACCACCAGCACCCCGCCGGACACCAGCACCGCGAGGCGCGGGTCGGGCACCCCGGACGCCTGCGCGTAGGCCGTCAGGGCCTGGAGCTGGAAGAAGTGATTCAGGCCGCTGGTGATGAAGATGACCGAAAACAGCAGCCGGCCCAGCGGCGCGAGCAACCCCATGGATGACCTCCGTGCGTCTAGCCTCTCCCCCATCAACGTGGACGGGCCGGTGTCATTCTCTACTTGTGCACGGATGGGCGGGCGGACAGGCAGCCCCTGCTCCCCTGGCGGCCCCCTGGACGGGAGGACAGTCGGTGCGTCTCCAGGACGACGCACCGGCGGGCTGCGACAACTCGCCGCAGTTTCCCGGGACAGGGGGGCGTTAGGGTGGCCACGCCTTGAGAACCCCCTCGCCCCTGGCCCTGGCCGTCCTGTGCGCCGCGCTCCTCATCCCCGCCTCGCGGGCGTGGGCCTGCGCGAGCTGCGCGTGCGGAGACCCCACGCTCACGTCCATGGGCGGCGAGCAGCCCTTCGAAGGGCGCCTGCGGCTGTCCACCATGCTGCGCGCGTGGGGACACACCGAGGGCCAGCAGAACCTGGACGCGCAGCGGCTGCGCGAACTGCGCATGGACGTGGCGGTGGCGTACGCACCCCGGCCCTGGCTGGTGCTGGCGGTGAACCTGCCGCTCCAGGCGCGTGAGGTGCGGGACGTGAGCCTGGCGCGCGAGCGCGGCTGGGGCCTGGGCGACATCGACGTGAGCGCGAAGGCGTTCGTGTGGAAGGACAAGGACTTCTCGCCGGACCACCTCTTGAGCGTGGTGGGCGGGGTGAAGCTGCCCACGGGTCCCCGGCTGATGGCGCGGGACGGCACGGCGCTGGGGCTGGATGCGCAGCCGGGCAGCGGCTCGGTGGACCCCATGGCGGGGCTGGCGTGGCAGGGCTTCCGGGGGTCGTGGTCGTTCATGGCCAGCGTCCTGGGCTTCCTGCCCACGCGCGGACGCGAGGACTTCCGGCTGGGCGCGTCGGTGCGCACGTCGGTGGGAGCGCAGTACCAGCCCTCGACGCGCTGGGCGGTGCGTCTGGGATTGGACAGCCGGGCGGAGCGCGCGGCCGACACCGCCGGCGTCTCCGAGGAGAACGGCGGAGGCTTCATCGCCTACGTGTCGCCGGACGTGCTCTTCAGCCCGGGCATGGACGTGGTGGTGCAGGCCGGGGTGCGCGTCCCGGTCGTCAACCAACTGCGCCGGGTGACGTCCACGCCCATCGCGCAGCTCTCGCTCGCGTACGACCTGTGATGCCATTGCCCTCGCGTTTCGTGTCAGGTGTGTTGTTGCTCGGGGCCCTGTGCGGCCTGGGCGCTTGTGGTGAGCGGCTGGACGGCGTGCACGTCACGCTGGGCCTGGAGCACCGGGCCACCTCGCACGGCGTGGAGGCCTCCGGCGGTGGACGCTCCCTCACCCGGACGGATGGACAGACGCTCACGCTGACGCGCGGCTACGTGACGCTGGGCAGCGTGGAGTTGAAGCCGTGCGAGGAGGCCCTGGGCTGGCGCCTGCTGCGGGCGATGTCTCCCCTGGGCACCGCGCACGCGCACTCGGCGGGGTCGCCGCGGCTTCTGGGCACGCCGCATGTCAGCGGGCTGGAGCGGCCGGATGGGAACGTGCTGACGCTGGGCACGCTGCGGCCCGCGCCGGGGCGCTATTGCCGGGCGCGGCTCACCTTCGAGCCGGCGGACACGGACGCGGAGGGCCTGCGGGCGGCGGCGGACAGCGGCGTGGACATGGTGGGCCGCACGCTGTGGCTGGAGGGGACGCGGGTGCCGGCGGGAGGAGGCGAGCCCCAGCCCTTCCGCCTGGTCACGTCGAACATCGCGTCGGTGGAGGTGGTGCTGGACGGGCTGACGTTGTCGGAGGAGGAGCCCACCGCCGAGCGCACCTTCGTGCTCGCCTGGGACACGTGGCTCGCGAACGTGGACCTGGAGTCGCAGGGAGCGGCGGCGGCCGTGCTGGACACGGTGGCCCGCTCCGTGGCGATGTCCTCCGTCGCGCCATGACGACCCCGCCGCCCGCGTCGCCCCTTCCTTCCGAACCCTCGCCCCGGGCCCGCATCAACCTGATGTGGCTGTTGCGGCTGCGCTGGGGCGTGCTCGTGGGGCAGGCCGTGCTGGTGGCGGTGGCGGCGTGGGGCCTGAAGCTGGCCCTGCCGGTGACAGCGCTGGTGGTGCTGCTCGCGGTGGAGGCGCTGACGAACGCGGCGGTGAGAGCGGGCCTGTCCCGGGCGCGGCCGGTGGCGGAAGCGGCCATCTTCGGGCTGATGCTCTGGGACACGCTGGTGCTCACGGGGCTGCTCGCGCTGAGCGGCGGGACGCACAACCCCTTCACGACGCTGTACCTGGTGAACGTGGCGCTGGGCACGGTGCTGCTGCCCGCGCGCCGGACGTGGGCGATGCTGGTGTTCACCCTGCTGGCGTTCGGTTCGCTGTTCGTGTTGCAGGACGTGACGCTGCCGGGGCTGGCGCGGCCGGACCACGCGGAGTTGATGCGTCTGCATTTGAGCGGCATGTGGGTGGCGTTCGCGGTGGCTGCGGGCTTCATCGTGTATTTCATTCAACGCGTGACGCGGGCGCTGGCGGAGCGTGAGCAGGAATTGGCGCAGACGCGGGCCCGGCACGCGCGGCAGGAAAAGGTGGCCTCGCTGGCGACGCTGGCGGCGGGCGCGGCGCACGAACTGTCCACGCCGCTGTCCACCATCGCGGTGGTGGCGAAGGAGCTGGAGCGGGCGCTCGCCGCGTCCAGCCCCTCCGAGTCGGTGCGCGAGGACCTGCGGCTCATCCGCCAGCAGGTGGACCGGTGCCGGGACGTGCTGGTGCAGATGTCCGCGGACGCGGGCCAGACGACGGGCGAACCCTTCCACCCCATCCCGCTGGAGCGGCTGGTGGAGGAGACGCTGTCGGAGCTGTCCGGCCGCGAGCGCGTGCGGGTGGAGCTGCCCGAAGCGCTGAAGGTCTACCGGGTGCACGGGCCTCCCCGGGCGCTGGCGCGGGTGCTGCGGGGGCTGGTGAAGAACGCGTTGCAGGCCACGCCGGGCAACCGGCCCGTGACCTTGAGCGCGCGGGCCCAAGGCCCGGGCGCGCGGCTGGAGGTGCGCGACGAGGGCCAGGGGATGCCGGACGCGGTGCTGGCGCGCGCCGGGGAGCCCTTCTTCACGACAAAGGCGCCGGGCGAGGGCATGGGGCTGGGGTTGTTCCTGGCGCGCACCCTGGCGGAGCAGCTGGGCGGGTCGCTGGAATTGCGCTCGAAGCCAGGGGAAGGCACCACGGTGGGCTTGAGCCTGCCGGCCGCGAGCGCGCAGGAGGCGGCGGCGTGAGCACGACCGTGGTGGACCACCGCCCCAGCCTGTTGCTGGTGGACGACGACGCGACGCTGCGCGAGCGGCTGGCCCGGGCCTTCCGCGAGCGCGGCTGGGACGTGACGACGGCGGGCCACCACGAGGAGGCGATGGCGGCGGCGGGGCGCGAGTCACCGGAGTACGCGGTGGTGGACCTGCGGATGCCGGGACACAGCGGGCTGGAGCTGGTGAGGGACCTGCTGGCGGTGGACGCGTCCACGCGCATCATCGTGCTGACGGGCTACGGCAGCATCTCCACCACGGTGGACGCCATCCGGCTGGGGGCGGTGAACTACCTGCCGAAGCCCGCGGACGCGGACGACATCCTGGCCGCGTTCGCCCGGGCGGCGGAGGAGCCGTCCGTGGCCGCGCCGGAGACGCTCCAGGCGCCGTCATTGGCGCGGGCGGAGTGGGAGCACATCCATCGCGTGCTCGCGGACAGCGCGGGCAACATCTCCGAGGCCGCGCGCAAGCTGGGCATCCACCGGCGCTCGCTCCAGCGCAAACTCCAGAAATACCCGCCGTCGCGCTGACACGGCGCCCCGGAATAAATCCTCCCGAAGCGGCGATATGGCGCCAATCCCGTGGCGTTGGACCTCATGCCCCCCTGGGACGGGGGCGTCCATCTCTAGCTCCGGGAGAGCTGATGAACAGTCGTTGGATTCTCGTCGCCGTGACCTTGATGTCCGTGGGCTGCGCCCATTCACAGCGTGGGTCCGATTCGGAGCTGCCCAAGTACGAGCACGTCTTCCAGAAGCCGCTGGCGGAGGCCCTGGACGTCACGCGCCAGCTCCTGGAAGCGAAGGGCTACTCCTTCGAGCAGACCGAGGACCCGACCCAGCTTGTCACCGAGTGGAAGTCGCCCGACAAGACCCACGGCAGGATTGACACCTATTCGCGCTACCTGGTGACGGGCATCGTCCTGAGCCCGCGCCAGTCCGTGGTCCGCATCTTCCGGATGGCGCATGAGACGGCGACCAACGACGTCGAGTGGCGCAAGCATTGGTGGAAGGTGTCCTCCCAGTGGGCCGAGCACTACTCGGACGCCTTCGTTCAGGAAGTGAACCTGAGGCCGAACAGCAACGACGAGAAGCGGCTGGCCATGCTGCGCGGCGTCCAACACGGCATCCGCGACCTGGACCTGGAGCAGGCGCTCACGCTGCGGCTGGAGTCCGCGCCCTCCGTCGAGGTCGTCAGCGGCAACATCGCACAGGAGAAGCGCCCCACCGCGGTGAGGGATTCGGACTTCTACCTGGAGGGCTGGAAGGAAGAGGCCAGGGCGGAGGGACCGTGCACCGAGACCGTGCAGGGCCTGCCGGGATTGCTGCACCCGGGCCTGACGCTGCTCATCGGCGAGCAGTTGGGTTCCAACGAAGCGCCCCGGACGGTGGGCCACGTGGTGTGTCAGGCCGCGCAGACGGGGCTCGCGGTCGTGCTCGGCCTGTCCATCCCGGACACGGAGCAGGCGCGCATCGACGCGTACCTGGCGAGCCCCGGCGCCCCGGCGGACCAGGACGCGCTGCTGGAAGGGCGCTTCTGGTCGCGTCCCTACCAGGACGGCCGCAGCAGCCGCGCCATCATGGAGCTCATCGACCGGGTGCGCGCGCTGCGCACTGCGGGGCAGCGCGTGACGCTGGTGGCCTACGACACGGACCTGCTGCGCGGCAGCGAGCGCGACGCGGCCCAGGCGAAGCTGTGGACCGAGCGCCGGACCGCACAGCCGAATGAAGTCCACATCGTGCTGTCCGGCAACACGCACACGCGCATCGCGAAGGGCACGGAGTGGGACCAGGGCTTCACGCCCATGGCGCACCTGATGAAGGACTATCCGTCGCTCGTGGTGCTGGAGATGAGCTACGCGCAGGGCACGCGCTGGGGCTGCGACCTGGACCGGAACGGAAAGCTCGCCTGCGGCCTCGTGGGCGCCACGCCTTCGCCCAAGGTGGCCGCCCGCGAGGGACTCAGCCCGCACATCCGGCGGCTCGACGTGCCCGCCAGCGAAGGCTTCCAGGGCCTGCTCTACGTGGGGAAGATCTCCCCCTCGCTGCCCGCCATCCTGGGCCCGCAGGAAGCGTCCACCGGGCCCTCGCTCAACCTGCGGCCCCAGCCCCGCACGGGCGGAACCCCCAGGCCGTTCTAGGCCGTCCGGACCGGGGTTGACAAAAGTTAACGATAGGGTTAATCATTCACCCTGTCGTTAACGACTTTCCCACCGGAGTGACCGCCATGAAACCGCTCCCTGAAGGCTGGCCTCGCATCTGTTCCGGCATCTTCTATGAGGACGCGCCCGCCGCCATCGACTGGCTGGAGCGCGTCTTCGGCTTCCAGACGCGCCTCAAGGTCGAAGGGGCGGGCAACACCATCGAGCACTCGGAGCTCGTCTACGGCGACGGCGTCATCATGGTGGGCTCCACCCAGAAGCGCTCCTTCCACGCGAGCCCCAAGCAGCACCAGGGCATGAACACCCAGTACCTGATGGTCCACGTGGACGACGTGGACGCCCACTGCGCGCAGGCCCGCGCCGCCGGGGCCACCATCTTCCTGGAGCCCGAGACGAAGAACTACGGCGACGACTGGGGCACCAATCGCTCCTATGGCGCCACCGACCCCGAAGGCCACCGCTGGTGGTTCACCCAGCGCGTCACGGGGCCGGTGTAATCCCAACCATGGCCACCCCGTCCGCGTTGGACCGCACCCTCTCCGCCCTCGCCGACCCCACGCGCCGGGGCGTCGTGGACCGCCTGCGCCAGCGGCCCCACCCGGCCGGGGAGCTGGCCGCCGCCTTCGACATGAGTCCCCCCGCCATGTCGCGCCACCTGCGCGTGCTGCGCCAGACGGGGCTGGTGGAGGAGAACATCGACGCGGACGACGCCCGCGTGCGCGTCTACCGCCTGCGCCCGGAGCCCTTCGCCGCCCTGCGCGGCTGGCTGGACGAGGTGGAGTCCTTCTGGGAGGACCATCTGGGCGCCTTCAAGGCCCACGCGGAACGCACCCGGGGAACGAAGGGCCCCGGAACCTCGGGAGGCCGCAAGTCATGATGCCGTCCGCCGACCGTGCCCGCGTCACCACCTTCGTCGCCGTGTCCCCGCTGGACGCCTTCGAGGTCTTCACCCAGGAGACCGACGTCTGGTGGAGCAAGGGCCCGCGCAACCGGGCCTTTCATGCGTCCAACAGCAGCCTGCGCTTCGAGCCTCCCGGCCCCGGCGGCCGCCTGCTGGAGTCCTCGGAGACGGAAGTCTTTGAAGTCGGCCGCGTGCTCGTCTGGGAACCCGGCGCGCGGCTCGTCTTCCAATGGCGCGCCAGCAACTTCGCCCCGGACGAAATCACGGAGGTGGAGGTCCGCTTCGAGCCCTCTTTCGGAGGCACCCGCGTCGTGCTCGAACACCGCGGCTGGGATTCCATCCGCATGGACCACCCCGCCCGCCATGGCATGGATGGCCCGGCCACCGTCGGGATGATGGGTCGTTGGTGGGGGGACCTCGTCACGCGCTTCCGGCTTCGCGCTGGGCGGCCCCTCCCCGCATAGACAGACAGTCTCCCTGGCGATTACTGGCAGGGACCGCAGTCCGCCGCGCAGCTGTTCGGCGTATTGCTGGTGCCGCACTTCTCCGTGAGCTGGCAGACGTTGTCGCCGCACCGGTAGATGTCCTGGGACAGCATGCGCGTGGTGATGGGCCGGTACGTCACGCCGTTGTACGTGCACCGCGTGTAGTAGGTCCGCGTGGCGTCCAGCGTGCAGTAGTAGCGGCACGCGCCCACGTGCTTCATCGGCGTGCACGTCGTCGTCTCGCTCCAGGACGACAGGCCGCAGGTGCGCACCGTGCTCTCGTCGTAGTCCAGGTAGGCGCCGTCATTGGCCGCGAAGGCGCCCTCTCCCGTGAAGAGGTTGCCGAAGAAGCACGCCTCGGGCTCGGCGTAGGTGCTCAGCTCGTCCGTCGTGTACGGCACCGTCCCGCCCACCGCGTCGCGCCCCAGCACGGAGATGTCCACGTGCACGCCGTACTTGTTCGCATGCGCCGCCAGGCACGCGCTCACCACCTGCTGCTCCGCCACCGTCGCCGGCGCGCCCCCCGCCCAGCCCGGCGCCAACCCCAGACTCCCCTTCCACGTGTAGTTCGCCCCCGTCGTGGGCGACTGGTACGTCAGCTGATTCCCCGCCGCCATCGAGCACTGCACCACGTAGCGCATCACCATGTCCGCCGACGCCGGGTCCGCCGTGAACCACGTGCGGAACCCATTCGTGGACAAGCCATTGGTGGACAGGCCATTCGTGGACAAGCCATTGGTGGACAGGCCATTGGTCGACAAGCCATTGGTCGACAAGCCATTGGTGGAGAGCCCATTCGTGGAGGCGAGCGCGTCCGAGGCCTGCGTGGGGACAGCAGCCTGCTCGTCCGCCGCCAGCGGCGCACCACAACCGGTCAGCGCGGTGGCGAGCACCAGGGACAGCCAGCAAGACGACCGGGACGAGGGGATGCGAGGGGGACTGACGTGCATGGGGACTGCCTCCGCGTGGGTGGCCGCACGAGCCGTACGGCCTGATCAACCGGTAAACGCGCCTCCGCGAAGCGAGCAGTGCCCCTGCACTCCCGACCCATCCCCTTCGGTCCTTCGCCCAACACGCAGTGCGTGTGACAAAGGACGCTCACCCGTTCACCGCATGGCGGTGAACGCTCACCCCTTCCAAAAGCTCAGGCAGTTCGCGTGCGACCTCGCGACGCCTTCGCCTTTGCCTTCGGACGCGGCGGCCGGGGCAGCTTCACCGTGAACGTGGTGCCGTCCTTCTCCGACGAAGCCACCTCCACGGTGCCCCCGTGCGCCTGGACGATCTCCTTCACGATGAACAGCCCCAGTCCCAACCCCGCATTGCGCCGGCTCTGTTCCCGCTCCCCTTCACCCTGGCGAAAAGGGTCGAAGAGCCGCTCGCGCAGCTCCTCGGGGATGGGCGTGCCGGGGTTCTGCACCTCCAGCACCTGGTGCTCGCCCTTGGCCCAGCAGCGCAGGAACACCGGCGCCTCCGGCGTCCCGTGCTCCAGTGCGTTGCCCACCAGATTGCTCAACACCTGCGCCAGCCGCTCCGCGTCCCACTCGCCTTCGGCCTTCCCATCCACGTCCACCGCGATGGCGCGCTCCGGGTAGGCCGCCGACAATTCGTCCACCACCTGCTGACACACCACCCCCAGGTCCGTGGGGCCCTTGCGCAGGGGAATGCCGCCGGCCAGCCGGGCCCGCGTCAAATCCAACAGGTCCGCGATCATGTTCCCCATGCGCGTCGCGGAGGACTCGATGCGCTGCGCGTGCTGCCGGTGCTGCTCCGGCGTGCACTCCAGCGGTCCGCGCCGCTTCTGCGCCCGCGCCGACAGCACGATGGCGTTGAGTGGATTGCGCAGGTCATGCCCCAGGATGCCGATGAAGCGCTCGCGGAAGCGCGCCTCCTCCACCATGGACGCCAGCTCGCGCGTGCGCTCGGTGACGTCCATCATCGAACCAATCATCCGCACCGGGCGCCCTTCGTCATCGCGCGCCAGCACGCCCCGGTCCAGCACGTGCGCCCAGCTCCCGTCCGCGCGCTGGAACCGGTACTCGTCCTTCCAGACGTCTCCGGTGGACGCGACGAAGTCCACCAGCTTGTCCACCACCCGCTCGCGGTCGTCGTCGTGCACGCGCGCGCCCCACCAGCCCAACTGATGATCCAACACCGCCGTGGCGTGGCCGAACGCGTCCCCCGTGCCCGGGTCCCACCGCACGCGGTCGGTGCCGAAGTGCCAGTCCCACAGCACGTCGTGCGTGGCCCGCGTCGCCAGCCGGTAGCGCTCCTCCGCCTCGCGCAGCGCGCTCACCGTCTGCTCCGTGCGCGCCAGCGCCTCCTCCACCTCGCGCCGGGCGTTGCGCTCCCGGGCCGCCTGCTGCGCGTCGGACGCGCGTCCCTCGTCGCGCGGCAACAGCCACAGCGCGAGCCCCTCTCCGTGGCGCACCACCACGTACTGGCGCCCCGCCACGTCCCCCGGCACCTGGCCCACGTGCGGCACGCCGCGCAGGAGCACCCGCGCGCACGCCATCACGTCCACCAGCGCGACACCTTCCAGCATCCACAATGACAGATGCCGGCCCAGCTCCAGGGAACGCACCCAGCCCTCGGCGGGGACGTTCATGGACGTCCACCGGAAGTCGAGCACCTCGCCCGTCTCCCCATGCAAGGGCTCCAGGAGGATGCAGGGCGTCTCGTTGTCGGCGGGCAATTCCCACGCCGAGGCCATTCCCGGCCCCCAGGACAAACCCATCATCGTACTCCCCCCGACGCTTCGGGCCTTGCCCCTGCCCTCGGCGACGGTGCCAGGCAGGCGTGAATAACCCGCGTCTCGCGGAATACTGACACATTTGGGCACTGGAGGATCGGCCCTGGAGTGCAGGGTGGGCGAAAAAATGCTCACCCCTGAGCACTGGGCCTACCTGCCAGGGCGGTTCAGTACCGCCCTTTGACGCCGATGATGGGCAGGGCGATGGGTAACCCCACGGAATTCTTGGTCAAGGGCTGCCGGCTGAAGCCTCCGCCCTCGTATTCGAAGCCCAGGGTCTCCTGGTTGAGGGTGACGTTGAGCATGTCCAGGTAGGCCTCCAGGGTGAAGGTCTCGTAGGCCCAGGCCTTGGACACGCGCACATCGAAGCGGAAGAAGGGCGGCAGCCGGTCCACGGCGTCCCTGTCCACCCTCACCCACGCGGGGCGGCCGTCGCTGTCGGTGCCCTCGCGCATCGTCTGGCTGCCCAGGGTGCCGTACTCGGGACGTCCGGTGTTGAAGTGGAGCACGCCCCCCAGGGTGATGTTGTTGGAGAACTTGTGACTGACCACCAGGTTCAGGATGTGTGTCTGGTCGAAGGCGAAGGGCAGGTCGGCCTTGTCCTCGGAGATGGCCTTCCCCGTGGAGTCGTAGCGGAAGAAGGTGGTGCGCCGCGTGCTGCGCTGCAGGCTGTAGGACAGCCACCCGAACCAGTTGTTCCCCAGCGGGTAGCGGATGAGCAGCTCCATGCCGTACGCCAACCCGTGGCTTTCGAAGTCCGGCAGGTCCCAGTCGTCGCGGCTGACGGGAGGCTCATCCACGTTGATCTGCCGGGCACGCACCCGGCGGAAGCCGTTCTGGGTGACGCCGCCGCCGGGCAGGTCGGGCTCGCCAGGCTCGGAAGGCTCGCCGGGGCCCAGGTCGTCGCCCAGGCCCTCGTCGGAGAAGGGCGTCAGCTCAATGGTGCGCAGCAGGGGGTTCACATAGAAATCCAGCCCCACCTCCCACTTGCTGAAGGCCTTCCATTCCGCGCCCACGGACATCTGGACGCCCTCCTGGAGGCCCAACAACAGACTGCCCACGTCCACCACCGGCAGGCTGATGAGGGTGGTGGGCGGCTGGTGGAAGATGCCCGCGCCGCCCTTGAGCGACACGGTGTCGGTGAGCTTGTGGCGCACGGTGAGGCGCGGCTCCAGGACCTTGTGGTCGAACCCGCCGGACAGGTGGTAGCTGTCCAGGCGCAGGCCGGGCACCACCGTCCACTTCGGGTTCGGCGTCCACACCGCCTCCGCGTAGGCGCCCGCGAAGGTGGCCAGCGCCACGGGCGCGTGGATGCTGTCCTCCTCCACCTCCTCGCCGCCCTCCACGCTGATGAGGTCCACGATGGCGCGCTTGTGGTCCACGTCCGCGCCAGCGCGCAACAACAGACGCTCCGACAAGGGCACGCTGTAGCCCACGCGCCCCGACAGCGTGCTCTGGTCGATGTAGATTTCATCGCCGTTGTCCGGCCCGCGTGACACGACGGAGAAGCGGTCCAGGCCCCACGTGCCGCCCACCTCGAACTCGCCCTTGCCCACCGGGTAGCGGCCCCGCAGGTCCACGCGGTGGAAGATGATGGATTGCAGCGCGGTGTCACCTTGCGCGTCCTGCGCCTCGGAACCGAAGGTGTCCGACGAGCCAAAGGCAAACAGCCGCAGCTTGCCCTTGCCCACGTCCTGCTCCACGCGCGCCTGGTAATCCCAGAAGTCGAGCACCACCTTGGGGTTGGTGCGGCCCGGCGGCGCGGGGTCCTGGAGGCTGTTGGCCGCCAGCGCGATGATCCACGGTGTATAGGAATAGCGGCCCGCGAGGCTGACGTTGGTGCCGGTGGACTTGAAGGGCGTTTCAATGAAGAAGCCCGCGTTGATGAAGTCCGCGTACGCGCTGCCGTGCACCCGGTCATCGCGCGGCCGGGTGAGGCGCCCGTCGATGGCGCCCCCCATCAGCCGGCCGTACTGCGGCGGCGGCGTGCCCGGATAGAAGTCGATGGCGTCCAGGAAGTCCGGGTGGATGACCGCGGGGCCCAGGAACAGGTGGAAGAGGATGGGGATGCGGATGCCATCCAGGAAATAGCCCGTGGACGCGGGCTGGCTGCCGCGCACCACCGGGTAGGCCACGCCGGACAGCATGCTGCCCACGCCCGGCAGCAGCATGACGACGCGGAAGGGGTCGCCCATGGTGCCGGGCACCTCGCGCAGCTCCGCGTCGTGCAGGGTGATGCGGCTGACCTCGGTGCGCTCGCGGTCGCCTCGCACCACCGTCTCGTACGGGTTGAGCACCAGCGGCTCCAGGCCGTAGACGACCTCCAGCGACTCGGTGCTCTTCAGGGCCTCGCGGTACAGGCCGGGCTTGTGGCCCGGGGCGAACACGCGCACCGCCTGTCCCCCCGTGGGGAAGCGCGCCTCGAAGCGGCCGTTCTCGTCCGTCTGCACCGGGAAGTCCGGCGCCGCGTCCGACACCAGCGTCGCCCCGATGAGCGGCTTGCGGTTGCCCTTGGCGCGCACCAGGCCCTTGAGGGTGATGGGGCCCTTCAGCTGAGTGCCTTCGGTGCCGCCGTCCGCGCCGGTGGCCACCGGCAGGGGGGCCTCGAAGCGGTACTCGAAGAACAGGCGCACCGCGACGGGCTTGCCCTCCATCAGCGCCGGGGAGAAGCGCAAGCGGGGCGCCGCGTGCAGTGCCGCCTCGTTGAGCAGCGGGTGCACGCCCTCCACCAGCGTGGCGGTGTCCACCTCACCGGCTTCGTCCACCAGCAGCTCCAGCTTCACCGTGCCGGCCACGCCCTCGCCCACCAGGAGCGGCGGGTACGGCGCGGGGGAGTCCCCCACCAGCGCGGGCGGCACGAAGGCGGCCAGCGCCGGCCCACCGTCGGGGGCGGCCCCGGCCTCCACCGCCCAGCCCGCGTCGGTGCGCTGCAGCTCCGCCTCCTTCGCCACGGTGCCGGCGCCGCCGTCCGCGGACGTGCCCTGCCCTTCGGTCCACGGCGCGTCCATGCCCCGGGGGGCGGAGCCGGTGGTGAGGTTCTCCTCCGTGACGGGCAGGCCCGCGTCCAGCGTGTCGCCCAGGCGCTCACTGCCGGGGCGCTCTTCGCCCACGGCGGGAGTTGCGGCGGGTGGCACCGCGCGCGCGGGAAGGGCCGGCAGCAGGAAGGCCAGCACCAGCGCCATCCCCACGAAGCGCCAGGGCTCGCTCCTCTTTCCTACGGGCATGGGCCTACGGTCATGGTCGGTGGAGCTCGTCGTACGTGAAGTCGGTTCCCGGCCGCGCCCATGAGGCCAGGGGATGTGCGCCCTGACAAGCGCCCCTCCGTGATCGCGGCGAATGCCTTGGCTCGCGGGCGCGCCACAATCCACGCATCCTTCCTCTGGCGGACACTTGGACGCGGGCCGTCGTCGCGCCGTGGATGCCCGCCCCCGCCCTCGGGACGGGACGCCCCATTTCGGCGCAATCCCCACCCTCCAGGAAGTCGTCCCTTTCCCGATCCCTGGACTCCATGACACGCCCCCGTCCAACGAGGCCGCCGCCTTGCGTCGCGATCCAGGCACGCGGGCGTCGGAGGACCCCGGTGTCGCGCGCCCGAGCCTCGGAGTCCCCACCATGATTCCCCCGCCGTCCCTGCGGTATCTGCCCCATGGTGTGCTGGCGTCCCTGCTGCTGGGACTGGTGCTGATGCCGCTGCTGTTCCCGCCGTCCCTGGCGCGGGCGGGCAACCCGGGGCCGGACACCTTCATCGACGAGGGCCCTCCCGGGGCCACGACCTCCCGGGAGGCCCGCTTCGTCTTCACCGCCACGACGCTGAAGCCCGTGTTCTGGTGCTCGCTCGACGGCAGCCTCTACATCCCCTGCGAATCCCCCTGGCGCCTGAAGGACCTGCCCGAGGGCGAGCACACCCTGGACGTGTACGCGGTGGACGTGAACACCACGCACCGCGACGTCACCCCCTCCGGCTGGGTCTGGAAGGTGACGAAGCCGCCCCAGGACGCGTCCCGGGCCCCGGCGGCGCGCTGACCCAAAGCGGGCTAGCGGCGCGTCGGGAGGATGGCGCTCGCCACCAGGCTCATCAGCTTGAGCTGGGGGCGCGGCAGCCGGCGCAGGGAGCGCAGCAGGCGCCGCATCTCCGGCAGGTCGTCCTTGTCCGTGGAGTCCTCTTCCCACAGCCCCGCGCCCGCCGCCGCCGCCACCGCCAGCCCCAGCGACGCGTCCGCGGACAGCTGCAGCGCTAGGCATAGACGGAACAGCGTGGGGACGCTGGGCATCATCTTGCCCCGCTCCAACCGGCCGTAGACCTCCGACGCGATGCCGACGCGGTCCGCCACATCCGCCTGCGTCAGTCCGGCCCGCAGCCGAGCGGCCCGGGCCGCCGCGCCCACACTGACCGCCAGCTTGCGCTCCAACTGCCGTCGCGACAGCGCGGCGGCGGACGCAGGCGCCCTGGGGCGCTTCTTGCGGGCGCGGCCGGAAGCGATAGGACCTCGGGGGTGGGTTTTCACCACATCAACCTTGCACGTGACGTCCGGCGGGGTGGCCCCAGGCTCGCGGCCCCTCTGCATCCGGAACGGTTCATGGGTCGATATATAACCCAGCACGTCACCCGGGCCCATTCCTATATGACAGGTAGTCCCCGCAATCCCCCACCCCCTGGGAGAACCCCGTCTTCTGCCGCCCGTGCGCACATCTACTGACACGCCGGCATGCATTTGCGGCAATGCATGGGGGGATTGTCCGCGAGTGAGTGTCCCGGGTTGCGCGAAGCCACGCCGAAGCCGTGTCGGCGGGGACTCAACCCTCGGAGGTGGCCACGCGTTCCCATCCAGGCGGGTAGTGCGTGACGAGCCCCTGGGCGTCGGTGTCCACCTCCGCCACGAAGGCGCCGCCCGCGCTCTCGTAGCGGTAGAGCGACGCCGACAGCCGGGTGTAGCGCTGCTCCAGCCGCTCCAGGGACAGGTCCGGCAGGCGCACCCACGCGGCCGTCACGTCCCGGGCCTGGCCCACCTCCAGCCCCAGCCGGCGGATGGGCAGGGTGTTGGTGGACGGGGTGACGCTCAGGTCCACGTCCACGCAGCCGCGCAGCTCTGGCAGTTCGCGGCCGTCGCGCCACCAGCGCTGGTGGTCATCCACCTGGAGCACCAGGGTGCGCCGCGTGCCGCCCTGGTGCAGCACGAGCCGCGCCTCGCGCGTGTGCCAGTCTGGATCGCACGCCACCGTGTAGCGCACCAGCAGCGGCAGCCCTTCGCTCACCAGCACCGCGGTGCCCGTGAGGAGGGGGCCGGCGGCGGACTCCCACAGCTCGCAGTGCTCGGTGCCCGGGGACTCCAGGCGGCGCCAGGTGACGGCCTGCACGCAGCGGCCCTCGGGCGTGCCTCCGGGCCGGGAGGCAGGCGGCGTCATGGGGAGGGCCTCTGGCTCACGGCGCGCCCCGTCCGGCGTAGAGGCTGTCCAGCGCCTCGTCCAGCAGGCACAGGGCGGCGTCGCTCCAGCCGCGCAGCCGCTGCTGGGGGGTGGGCCGGCCCACGTGGGGGATGAGCTGCGCGTCGGCGGCGTCCTCGATGAACTGGGCCTGCTGCTCCGCGTTCAGCTCCGCCCACCGGCGGTGTCCCACGGCCTTGCGCCAGTCGTAGCCGTCGCCCAGGTACTGGGCCGCCAGCGCGCCGCTCAGGTAGCCCGTGCCGCCGTGCTGGTGCTGCCACACGTGCGTCAGCTCATGCACCAGCAGCCGGAAGCCCACCGCGCCGTAGCCGGGGGGGATGAAGAGGATGTCGCCGTGGGCGAACGCGCGGCCCGGCAGACCCAGCAGGCCCAGGGCGCCTTCCTTCACGCGCACGCAGCGGAAGTCCAGGCTGTCGCCGAAGATGGGCCGCAGCCGCGTCACCTCCGCGTCCGTCAGCCGGCGGCCCACGGGCTCCAGGCCGGACACCACCTGCACGGCGCTGAGCACGCGACCGCCCAGCATCAGCACCAGGTCCATGGGCACCTGCGCCACGCGGAACAGGCCGCGCTTGAGCTGGGGCAGGCCCTCCCGGGTGCGGCCCGTCGCACAGCGGGCCATGCCGCCGGCCAGCAGCATCAGCGCCACGTACGCGCTGCGCGCGGCGCCCGCGGACGCCCCGGCGATGCCGGTGAAGAGTCCATGGCCCGCATCCGCGACCCGCTCGGTCAGCGGCGCGGGACGGGTGTCACGGACAGCCTGACGATTCAGCGAAGTGGGAGACCCCAAGGACCAGCTCCAGGAGCGATCGCAACTCACCGGAGCGCCAGGGCCGGCCGAGTGCGAAGTGGGTATGGCTGGAGGCCCGGAAGGTGGCGCTGGCTTCAGGGCGGAAACCGGAGGACAGGAGAATGCGTGGACCGCTAAAGCCCCGGTCCACCAGACGGCAGAGGAAATCGCTCACGACGCGGCGATCCGCGTCGAGGTCCAGCACCAGCCCATCGACGTCCACACCCAGGTCCAACCGCCGGTCGGCCGACGTCGCCCCCAGCGCCGCCACCACGCGGCACCCCTCCCCCACTTCCCGGGCCACCGCCAACCGCACCTCGGGCGACTCGGAGACCACCAACAGCACCGGCACCGCCGACCCTGCCCTGGCCGCCGGAACCGAGGTCAGCCCCCCGCGCCGCGCACCCGAGGCCGCGGGCGCCGTGGGACGGGAGAAGGCGAATTCCGGGACAAGGAGGGAAGACGGTGCGGTAGACACGTCCTCACAGTAAACAGCAATATCGGAAATATCAAGCTTGGCTTCAATCTCCGGTTGGGCGGGGTGCGGCGACCAGGGTGAGGGCGGCGATCTCCGGGGCGGGGCCCAGGCGGAGCGGGGGGCCCCAGTAGCCGGTGCCGCGGTGCGTATAGACGCGGGTGCCGGCCACGGTGGCCAGGCCCTGCACGACGGGCTGCTGGAGCTTCACGAAGAACATGAAGGGGAAGATCTGCCCGCCGTGGGTGTGGCCGGACAGCTGGAGGTCCACGCGCAGGCCGCCCAGGGACAGGGCGGAGCGGGGCTGGTGGGCCAGGAGCAGGCGGGGCACGTCGGGCGGGGCGCCCGCGAGCGCGAGGTCGGGGCGGCTGGCGAGCGGCGCATCGATGTGGCCCGCGTCGTGGTCGGTGACGCCGGCCACGACGAGCCGGGCGCCGTCGCGTTCCACCACGCGGTGTTCGTTGTTGAGGACGGTGAGGCCCAGCCGGGCCACCTCTGAAATCCAGGCGCGGGCGCCGTGGTAGAATTCGTGGTTGCCGGTGACGTAGTAGACGCCCAGCTTCGCCTTGAGGTCCGCGAGCGGCGCCACCTGGTCGCGCAGCTGCTCCACGGTGCCGTCCACCAGGTCGCCCGTGACGGCGATGATGTCCGGCTCCAGCGCGTTCACCTGCTCCACCACGCGCCGCAGCCACACGCCATCCAGGGTGGGGCCCACGTGGACGTCGGACAGCTGCACCACGCGCAGGCCGTCCAGGCCCGGGCCCAGGTCCTGGACGGGCACGGTGGTGCGCTCCACCTTCGCGCGGCCGCGCGCGGTGACGAACGCGAACGCCACGGCGGGCACGACGGTGCCCAGCACGGCCGCCGCGCGGCCCTGCGCGAGCGCGTGCAGGTCGGTGACGGCGCCGGAGAAGGACAGCACGCCCGCGACGACGTCCGAGGCCAGCACGGCGGTCAGGAAGATGCCGAAGGCGCCCAGCCACACGTAGGCGCCCCACTGGATGGCGCGGGAGAGGCCGGTGGGCTGCTCACGGCGGGAGACGCGAAACCCCGCCAGGAGGACGAGGTAGCACAGGCCCAGCAGGCCCCACCCCACGGCGGCCCAGGGGGCGGGCCAGCCTGGGGACGTGAAGAGGCGCAGGCCGATGTAGACGTGCAGGGCGGTGGGGAGGGCCAGGGCCAGCAGCAGGGACAGCATCCACCGCCAGCCCGGTGAGCGTGACGAACGCCGGGCCGGCCGCGAGGGGACATCTTCCGAGGACACGTCCGTCGTCACGCGCGCCACCTTCCGCCCCGGGACACCGCCCTGGGGACGCCTTCGAGGGCGGGAAGATAACGGGGGTCCCCACGGCGCGCCCGGCAACCCCTCCGGACGCCCGGAGGCCCCCTTGCCCCGCCGGGGTCGGAGGGCACCTGGGAATGCGGGACACGGCTTCGCGGCTAGCGTGCGGGCATGAAGCGATGGCAGTGGGCGCTGCTGTTGGGGTTGCTCGTGTCGGGCTGCGCGACGACGCGGGTCGTGAAACTGGAGACGGACGACGGCGACCGGGAGGTCGTCACGCCGCACGAGGACGTGGACGCTTCGCTCGCCACGACCCGACTGGACGACGAGGAGTTCAAGCAGACGGTGCGGGCGCTGGCCCGGGAGGTACGACCTTCCACTCGGCCCATGAGGGAGGCCCGGGAGTTGTTCGGCCTGCCGGAGCGCAGTGGCCTGTACGGGTTCCAGGAGCGGACCCGGCGGATCATCCCCCTGGGCGAACAGGAAGCGCGTGACCTGCACCTGCTGGATGCCTCCGACGACCTGACCCGCGGTTACAAGCATTGGTGCGACAGCCGCCGGAAACAGCCGGGGGACTGTCTGCGATTGCTGGAAGAAGGGCCGTTGCTGGGAGGCGACGGTCGTTATGCGCTGGCGATGGCGGTCGCCATGGATTCGGTGTGGCGTGAGACCTCCGACGCATTGAAGGACATGGCCCATCCGCAGGCGGTGATGGCCATGATGACCTCCACCGTGACGATGTACCTGTTGCTCTGGGCGCTGCCGGAGCCGGTGTCCAAGGGACTCGCGGCCCTGATGACCGCGACCGCCATCGCGTACCTGGGCGTGGATACGGTGTGGCGCATCCTCGACGGGTGGGTGGCCCTGGTGCGGCAGGTGGATGAAGCCACCACGTTCGTGCAGGTGCGGGACGCGGGCGAGGCGTACGGAAAGGTGCTGGGAGAAAACGCCGCGCGTGTCTTCGTCATGGTGGCCGCCGCCGCGCTGGGAAACACAGCAGGGCTCGCCGCGAGGACGCAAAGCCTGCCGGGCTCCGCACAGGCCGCGCTCGCGGTGGAGACCCAGGCCGGCTTTCGGTTCGTGGCCATGGGGAACATCCGCTCCGTGGCGATGACCGCCGACGGTTTCACCATCGCGCTCGCACCCAACGCGCTCGCGATGTCATCCCGGTCCGGACCGCCCCAGAAGCATCACCTGGCCACCCTCCGCAACGAGAAGTCCTCGAAGAACGGTGGGCCCTGGACACAACGCTTCAGGGTCATCTTCAAGAAGGCGGGGATGGACTTGGATGATCCCGAGAACATCGTCGAGATCCAGGGACACCGAGGCCCTCACCCTCGCGAGTATCATGAACGGATCATGCAGCGACTGAACTCGGCCATGGGCACCTGTCGTACCGTGGTGGACTGCCGCACGGCCTTGAAGGGTGTGCTCAAGGAGCTTGCCGAGGAAGCCTCGTCCCCGGGCACGACCCTCCATAAACTCCTGACCTCACCCCGCGCGAAGCGCTAGACCCCGCTCATGGCTGATCGATTCTTCGAACTCGCGGAGGACGTCCAGGAGGGCACCTGGATTCTGGAGAGTCCCTGGAACGAGCGACGTCAGGAGGAGGAAGACCCCTGGATGTTCACAGAGGGAAGACCTGTCCACGTCGAAGGCCGACTGACCGTTCGTCTCAGTGAAACAGGAAGGCCGGTGGACTTCTCAAGAACTCCTGTCGGGTTGACCCCCATCGTCCACGTCAAGCTCGCGACCGTCCTCGCGGAGCGTGCGGCCGCCGACGTGCAACTCCTCCCGGTCGACATTCCCAGCCAACCCGACCAATACGTCCTCGTGGTCGCCACGAAGACCGTCCGCTGTATCGACGAAAAGGCCTCCGAGGAGGTCCTCTTCTGGGAACCCAGACACAACAAGCCTGAGAAGCTGGGGCAGTACCGCTCCGTGTACGGCATGCGCATCGACCCATCGAAGGTCGGCGCCACCCAGCTCTTCCGTCCCTGGGGATGGAAGGTCGCGCTCATCGTCTCCGAAGACCTCAAGACAGCGCTGGAGCAGACGGGCGCCACCGGCATGCACTTCACCGAAGTCTGAACCGGAGTTCGCGCGCTCAACCCCGGGCGCGGCGGCGGGCCAACGCGGTCAGCCCCACCAGCGCCCAGACGCTGATCATCCCCGCGGGCCCCGCACCGCAGCCGCAGCCCACGTCCAGGTCCGTGGGACCGCGCACCTGGAAGCCCACCTCCGGTGAACGTAGACCGGCCTCGCCCTCCTCCGTCACCACCTGCGCGACGATGCGGTGCGCCCCCGTGGCGAGCGCCGCGTCAGCGCCCACCTCGTGGCGGAAGACGCCCTCCGCGTCGCTCGTGACGGTGGCCAGCGGGGCGCCGTCCAACTCCAGACGGACGGTCGTGCCGGCCAGGGCCACGCCCACGAACGTCGGCGTGGGGTCCACGCTCGCGTCCTGCGCGGGCACGACCATCATGGGCACCGCGGGATCCGCCGTGCCCGCGTCCACGCCCGTTCCTCCGTCGCCAGCCACCACCACCTCGAAGCCCACGACGTCGGAGTGCGGCCCGTCCTCGCCCGTCTCGTTGTGCGCGTGGACGGTGACCTTGTGCACGCCCACCGACAGCGCCTCCGACTCCGGCACCTGGAAGCGGAAGCGCCCGAGCAGATCCACCGGCACGATGTTGTCCGGCCCGTCGTCGATGACGACGCCCACCGTGAGTCCATTCGTCGTGGTGCCGGCGAACAGCGGCGTGGGCCCCACGGTGTCCCCGTTCGCGGGCACCACCAGCACCGCCATGTCCACGACACCACCGTCCGCGAGCACCACCGCCGGCGTGGTGAAGCGCACCGGCGTGGCCGCGAGGCTCGCCACGCCCAGCGACTCCGACCACGCGGTGACCTCGTGCTCACCGGCCGTCAACGGCGTGAAGGGCTCCAGGAAGAAGGCCCCGTCCGCCCCCGGCACCACCATGCCCACTTCGCGTCCATCGATGAGGATGTGGACGACCGGACCGTCCGTGCCCGCCTGGCCCTCGATGCGCGGGCGCGTGGTGGTGGACACCTGTCCCGCCACGGGCAGGGTGATGGCGGGCGTGGTCGGCACCTGGAAGGAGAACTTGATCTCGTGCACGGTCCCGGCCGACGTGCCACTGGACGTCCCACCATCGGGGATGCCCGCATCGGTGCCGCCATCCGTCCCCCCGGCCGGCCCCGCGCCATTCGAGCCCGCCCCCGGGAACCCGGACTGCCCGGCGTTGCCCGCGCTCACGCTGGACGCACAGAGGGTCGCCTTGCTCTGGAGCAGCACGCGGCCACCCGCGCCACCGCCC